>NZ_QQWV01000006.1:0-141694 GCF_003951715.1 Sphingomonas sp. ABOLH
GCATGATCTCGACCTCACGCAGCTTCCCGATGATCTCCTCAGGCTTGTGCTTCTTGGCAGGCATGCGTCGTCCCTTCCTTGATCCAGACTGTCATAGTCGATGGACCACTCAGAAGGGGGCAGCTCAAGATATCGATTTCGACGGTACGGCTACCGTTTAGGGTGATGAACGGTCGCTTTCTCCTATCCATCGCCTGATAGCCGCCCCCGATTGAATAGAGCCTACCGCCCTTATCCAACCCCGCCCCGGTTGTGTCGCCGAGGTTGAAGCCACGGCAGAAGCCTCCGTGTTCCGCGTTGCCGATATCGACCGCAGCAAAAAACGCATTCAGTCGCTGTACCGGTGCTGACAGGGCAATGACGCGGGGATCAGCCTTATCAAGTGGCAACAGCGCGCCCTTAATCTTCTTCCTTCGACACCGCTCTGATCCTGCTCGCAAGGTAATAGGTTGTCGAACATGCGAAGGGCGGGGCTTGGATATGAAATGACGCTCATAGTCAGCCAGAAACACTCCATAGAGCGCTGCAAGCTCAAGTAGCTTAGGTGTTGCCCATAATTCCGTTGCCGGCGCTGTAACGCCTTCTTTGGCGCTTGGCCTTACACCGGGGATGGTATCGATATAACCGGTAGCAAGCAGTCCGTTAAAAGCATCAATGAACGGATAATAGCCGATGGTCGGGAAGCCGGGCACTTCATCCCCTTGCCTGTTGAAGGTAACTGCATCCTTTGTACGAAAACATCGCCTTGGCGGTTCCATAGCCTTCGCGCGCAATAGATCGGCCAACATTGCTCCAACAGCATTTCCTAGCTTCTTGGTTGGCTTGTATTTCTTAGCCAACTTCCTGTGAACGATTCCAACTAGATCGTTCTGCAGATTCATTGCTTCTTCTGAATGAGTCTTACCATTCAAACTCATGAAGACTGGCTTATTAGATTCCTTTGATACTGATTCTAAAACTAAAACTGATTCCATGATTGTAATTAAATTACCTTATATGTTAAAATTAGAAAAGGAAAGGAAGAGAAGACAATAAGGAACTATAGGCATAATGTTTTTAAACACAGCAGGACACAAGTTACCTTATGTTTAGGTATATTTAGACGATGTGTTGAATGCACGTTTATCCTCCGCTTCCGAACACATCGAAAACGTTAAATTTAACACGCCCAAAAAATACGAACATCAATCCCCAAGGGGAATTGCGCGGCACGGCCGGTAGAAAAGACTACCGGGATGGATTTACCGCGCAATCATGTGAACCTCACGGAAGCGCGGTCACGTCGAACAATCAATTGCCGCTGACAAACGGCGTACCGGCAAAGTTTCGCGACGCAGAATCCAGTAGTCACCAACACTCTCTGCCACCCACCCCCGCCTTGCAGCTTCGGTAAGTACGAGCCGTGACTCCGAGTAGCGAACGACGCTGGCAGCCTTGATCCGAACCGGACCACCCTCCCGCGCAACCTTGGAATTGGCGAACAAGTTGCTTGCCCATGTTTCAGGTCTGACCCAACGCGCCATATCATGAGCTTCCGTTGGCGACGAACCGCTCAAGGTCCGCCAACCAATAGAACCGCCGACCGCCCACCTTGAAGCTAGATGGCCCGTAGCCTTTCAAGGCCCAATTTGCGAGCGTTGCCGGTGCAAAGCCAAGAAAATCAGCCGCCTCCTTACGGTTCAGACGAGCCATACCATGACCCACTTCAACGAAAACGTCGCGTTTTCGAAAATGCCCCGGAGTCGATGATTTGACACTCATACAATATATCCTTCATTGGTCAGGGATGCCGAGTCGCTCGACTCCGCGTGGCCTGCCTATGATCGGTTGGCCTGCGGCACAATGCTTAGTGTAAGCGATACTCTAAGCACTACCATCTACACTAGTAGACGACTATAGTAAGGACCACACTCTAGTGACTACTCGCTACTCAAAGCTATCGCGAAACCAACTTCGGTTGTTGCAACCCGGCCAGAAAGTGAGTGAGCGCGGGATCGAGGTCACACGGACCAAGAAGGGCGACCTAAGCTACACCGTTGCCATTATGGTGGACGGCAGACGCATTCACACAACCTTGGGGTTGGAAAGTGAGGGCGTAACTAGGCAGCAAGCCGAGGACGCTGTGGCGGCGTTTAAAACCCGTGCGCGTGAGGGGAGGCTCGATCTCCCAACTGGTCGCAAAACCCACCGGACATTTGCAGAGGCGGCAAAAGAGTACCTGCGCCGGATGGAAAGCGGCGGCGGTAAAAACATGAAGGCGAAGCATAACCATCTAGGCGAGTTGGCCACCGCCACCGGGAAGAAGCGCAGCAAGGCAGATGGGCCTTTGCTTCGCGCGTTCGGCAAATACCGAGCGGACAAGGTGACGACCTTCGACGTTCAGCAATACGTTCAACACCGTATGAGCGCGGGGATCGCTCAAGCGACTGTCAACCGCGAACTCGCGACCCTATCCCACGCCTTCAAGCGCATGATCGAATGGAAATGGATCAAAGCCGAGGACGCACCTGCGATCAAGAAGGGTGAAGAACCCCGCAAGGCGATTACCGTATTGAGCGACACCGACATTGCCGCGCTTTCGAAAGCTGCGGCCTCCGATCAAGACAGGCTTCTAGGGCTGTTCGTCGCGTGTGGCCTAAACACAGCAATGAGACATAGCGAAATTTTGCGCATTCGCTTCGATCAAATCGACTTTGACGCACGTCGAATCTTCGTTGCCAAGGCAAAAGCAGGCAGCAGAGAGCAACCGATCACCAACGGGTTGGCTGCTATGCTCAAAGCCGCGCAGGAAGCGTCATCGGATCGAGTTGGCTGGGTCTTTCCGTCTAGCCGACAGAACGGGAAATATCCTCACCGGCAAAGCATGGCAAAACAGTTTCTGCGTGCGGTGAACCGAGCCGGTTTGACCCCATCAAAGGTGACACCCCACATCATGCGTCACACGGCAATCACGACGTTGGTGCGTGAAAATGTCGACGTCCCTACGATCCAGAAGATTAGCGGGCATAAAACGTTCTCGATGGTCCTTCGCTACGTCCATATCCACGGGCGACACATCGACGATGCCATTGCGCGGTTGGATACACAGGAGTTTGCGATTTCACAGGATTTACACAAGGCAGGTTCGGCAACTTCTGCTGCCAAAGCTGCATAGCCCCAAAAACAGCGGAAAACCGCTGGTACGGACGGCGGGACTTGAACCCGCACTCCCAAAGGGAAGCGGATTTTAAGTCCGCTGCGTCTACCGATTTCGCCACGTCCGCAGGCAAGGGGCGTTCCAAGCGGATCGCCGCGCTGCCGTCAAGCCGCGCCCTGTCGCAGCGTCTGGATGATCCCGGAGAAATCGGTCGCGGCGTTGCCGTCCTCCACGAAGCGGGCGTAGAGTTCGGCGGCACGCGCGCCCATCGGCGTGTCGGCGCCTGCCCCCGCCGCCGCCTGCATGGCGAGCCGCAGATCCTTGAGCATCAGCGCGGCGGCGAACCCGCCCTGAAACCCGCGATCGGCGGGCGTTTCCGGCCCCACGCCCGCGACCGGACAATAGCTGGTCATCGACCAGCACTGGCCCGAACTGACCGACGAAATGTCGTAGAAGGTCTGCGGGTCCAGCCCCAGTTTCTCCGCCAGCGCGAACGCCTCGCAGGTCGCGATCATCGACGCGCCGAGCAACATGTTGTTGCACATCTTGGCGGCCTGGCCCGCGCCGCTTGTCCCCGCATGGATCACCGCCTTGCCCATGTCCGACAGGAACGGTTCGGCCTTGGCAAAGGCCGTGTCGCTGCCACCGACCATGAAGGTCAGCGCGCCGGCATTCGCGGCGGCGATCCCACCCGATACCGGCGCGTCGACCGCGTGCAGTCCCTTCGTCCGGGCGGCTTCGGCGACCTTCCGGGCGGTATCGACATCGATCGTCGAACAGTCGATCAGCACCGCGCCGGTATCGACCGTATCGAACAGCGCATCGTCATAGATTTGCGCGACATGGGCGCCGGCAGGCAGCATCGTCACCACCGCCTGTGCGCCGGCGGCCGCCTCCACCGCATCGGCTACGACCAAGCATCCCGCCGCCTTCGCGCGCGCCAGCGCCTCGGCGGACAGGTCGAACGCGCGGACGTCATGCCCTGCCTTCGCCAGATTGGCCGCCATGCCCCCGCCCATATTGCCGAGGCCGATAAAGCCGATGCGTGCCATTGCGTGCTCTCCTACCGCCCGGTCCAGTTGCCGGGGCGCTTCTCGACAAAGGCGGTCATGCCTTCCTTCTGGTCCGCCGTGCCGAACAGCCCGTGGAACAGGCGGCGTTCGAACTGGACCCCCTGTGCCAGCGTCGTGTCGAACGCGGCGTTGACCATTTCCTTGTTCGCCTTGACCGCCAGCGGGGCCATGGCGGCGATCGTCTGGGCAGTCTTCACCGCTTCCTCGACCAGATCGTCGGCGGGCACGATGCGCGCGACGAGGCCGCAGCGTTCCGCTTCCTCCGCACCGATCATCCGGCCGGTGAGGCACATTTCCATCGCCTTCGCCTTGCCGACCGCCCGCGTCAGGCGCTGCGACCCGCCCATGCCCGGCGTCACGCCCAGCTTGATCTCGGGCTGGCCGAACTTCGCGGTGTCGGCGGCCAGGATGAAGTCGCACATCATCGCCAGCTCGCACCCGCCGCCCAGCGCAAAGCCGGCGACCGCCGCGATGATCGGCTTGCGGGTGCGGGTGAAGGCGTCCCAGCCGCTGAAATGGTCGCCGCCATACATGGCCGCGAAGTCCATTTCCTGCATCTCCTTGATATCCGCCCCGGCGGCGAACGCCTTTGCCGACCCGGTGATGACTGCGCAGCCCTGGGTCGAGTCGGCATCGAACGCGCGCATCGCGTCCAGCAGTTCGGACAGGATCTGCGCGTTCAGTGCGTTCAGCGCCTGCGGCCGGTTCAGCGTGACCAGCGTCACGGCATCGCGGCGTTCGACGAGTATGGTTTCATAGTCGGACATGCGGGTTCCTCGAACTCAGTACGGCTGCCATTCATCGGCGGGGGACAATGGGGCAAAGATTCGGTCGATCATGTGGTCGCTGACCGCGGCCGGCGTGGCCGGGTCCCATTTGGGCGCATGATCCTTGTCGACGATCACCGCCCGCACGCCTTCCACAATGTCGGGCCGTTGGACGATGCGGGTGACGACGGCATATTCCTGTCGCATCTCGTCCTCGAAGGTCGGCATGGTCGCCCCGTCGAGCAGCAGCTTCAGCGACACCTTGCACGACAAAGGTGACCGCTGACGCAGCGTCGCCAGCTGTGCCTGCGCCCAGTCCGACCCGTCCGCCTCCAGCGCGGCCAGCACTTCCTCGAAATCGTCGCTGGCAAACAGCCGGTCGATCGCCTCGCGCTGCGACAGAATCGGCGCGTCGCCCGCCGGCATCGCATGGTCGGATAGGATCGCCTCCGCCGCCAGCGGATCGGCGGCAATCGCCTGCTTCACAGCATCCAGCGTCTCGGCTGGCAGCAAATGCGTCGCCAGCCCCAGCGCCAGCATCTCCGCCCCGTCCAGCCGCGCGCCGGTCAGCGCGAGATACTGGCCGATCCTGCCGGGCAGGCGCGACAGATACCAGCCGCCCCCGACATCGGGGAACAGGCCGATCGCGGTTTCCGGCATGGCGAAACGGCTGTTCTCGGTCGCGACCCGCAACTTGCACGGCTGCGAAATGCCGACCCCGCCGCCCATCGTCACCCCGTCCATGAAGGCGATGGTCGGCTTGGCATAGGTGAACAGCCGGTGGTTCAGCCGATATTCGGTCGCGAAGAAGGCGCGCGCGGCGGCGCCATCCCCGGCGCTGCTCTCGGCAATCATGCGGATATCGCCGCCGGCGCAGAAGCCGCGTCCCTCGGCATGGTCGATCAGGATCACGTGGACCGCCGGGTCCTCACGCCATTGCTCCAGCGCGGCGAGCATGGCGTCGCACATCGCGTGGTTCAGCGCGTGCAGTGCCTTGGGCCGGTTCAGCCGAATCCGGCCGGCATGGCCTTCGACCATGGTCAGCACGTCGCTCATTTCAGCAGGTCCCGCCCGACGATCATCCGCATCACCTGGTTCGTGCCCTCGAGGATCGAATGGACGCGAAGGTCGCGCCAGAAGCGTTCGATCGGATAGTCCATCAGATAGCCATAGCCGCCATGCAACTGCAGCGCCTGATCGACCACCTTCGATCCCGTATCGGTGGCGAAGCGTTTCGCCATCGCGGCGAAGCGCGTCTTGTCGGGGGCGTTGGCGATCACCTTGGCCGCGGCGGTATAGAGCAGCGCCCGCGCTGCCTCCAACTCGGTCGCCATGTCGGCGAGGGTGAACTGCGTGTTCTGGAAGTCCGCAATCGGCTTGCCGAACTGCTGCCGCGCCTTGGTATAGGCGATCGCCTCGTCGAGGCAGCGCTGCGCCCCGCCCAGCGAACAGGCGCCGATGTTCAGCCGACCGCCGTCCAGCCCCTGCATCGCGATCGAAAAGCCCTGCCCCTCGGCGCCGACCAGATTGGCGGCAGGCACGCGCACTTGGTCGAGGATCACCGCACGGGTCGGCTGCGAATGCCAGCCGAGCTTGCGTTCGTTCGCCCCGAACGAGACGCCCGGCATGTCCTTCTCGATCAGCAGGCACGAAATGCCCTTCGGCCCCTCGCCGCCCGTGCGGACCATGACCAGATAGACGTCATTGTCGCCCGCGCCGGAGATGAACTGCTTGGTACCGGTGACGATATAGTCGTCCCCGTCGCGCACCGCCTTGGTCTTCAGCGCCGCCGCGTCCGATCCCGACGACGGTTCGGTCAGGCAATAGCTGGCGAGCTTGTCCATCGTCACGAGGTCGGGGAGGAAGCGCGCCTTCAACTCGGCCGACCCGAACGCATCGAGCATCCATGCCGCCATGTTATGGATCGAGATGAAGGCGGAGGTCGACGGACAGCCATAGGCCATCGCCTCCATGATCAGCGCCGATTCCATCCGGCCAAGCCCGATCCCGCCCGATTCCTCGGACACATAGATCGCCGCGAAGCCCAGCTCCGCCGCCGCCTTGATCGTGTCGCGCGGGAAGATGTGCTTTTCGTCCCATTCGGCGGCATGGGGCGTGATCGCATCCGCCGTGAACCGGCGGGCAAGCTCCTGAATCTCGCGCTGGTCGTCGGTCAAATCGAACTGGGTCACGCTTCACTCTCCATTATCGCTTCGGCCTCGATCTCCACGCGCCATTCGGGGCGGAGGAGCGCTGCCACAACCAGCATCGTCGCGGCAGGCCGCACGCTGCCGAAAATCCTGCCATGCACCCGCCCCACCGCATCGGCATCGGCCGGGTCGGTCAGATACATGCGCGTGCGGACCACATCGTCGATCCGCTCGCCCAGTTGCTCGATCGCCTGCGCGATGATCGCGAAGCAGCGTTCCGCCTGTCGCGTTGCGTCACCCGGCGTGCTGCTGCCATCGGCCTCGACCGGAGCCGTACCCGATACGAGGATGCGGTCGCCGACACGCACCGCCCGGGCAAAGCCGATCGCGGCCTCATAGGGCGAACTGGAGGCAGTGTGTCGCCGCGCCGTCACTTCGCCTCGTGCAGCACGCGCTGCCGATAGAGGGGGTCGGCGATCGACAGCGTGTTGCGCTCATACCAGCGCGGTGCCGGCACGCCGTGTTCCCACGCCATTGCCTCCAGCAAATTGCCCTGCGCCGATGGGGTGTCGGGCTGCGCCTTCGCGATCGGATCGCGATAGGCGGCGTCGGCAGTCACGATCTCCCACCCCTTCTTGCGAAGGCCGGCCACCAGATCGGCGATCCAATAGGCGGCAAGGTCGGTTTCGTGCAGCAGCATCACCTGCACCGGCTGCCGCCCCAATGCCTTGCGGGCGAGGGCGTCGGCAAACTCGGCGGATTGGACATGAGTCTCCACATAGAGGTCGCGCAGGGCGTCCATGTCGATCGGCTTGCCCGCCTTGCGCGCGTCGGCGGTCAGGTTTTCGATGTTCCAGTCCGACCCGTCGACCGTGACATAGCCGTTCGACAGCTTGCGCGCGGCAAGCCCCGAGCGGACCGCATCGCGCTTCGCCTTGTCGGTGCCGCCTTCATCGAGGAAGGGAAAGCGGAACCATGGCCGCAGTCCCTTGCGACCCATCAGCCACCCGCTCGCCCGGTCGATATCGGCCAGATAAGCTTCAGCCGTCATCGACTTGAGCGCGGGGTGGCTGAAGCTGTGATTGGCGATGACGTGCCCCGCCCGGACATAGGCCGCAATCCGCCGCTCGCCCCCCGCCCCGTCCGGCGTCGCCAGATTGCCCGGCACGACAAAGAAGGCGGCCTGCCGCACCTTCGCCTCGCGCAGCCCGGCGATGATCCGCTCGGTCCGTTCTTCGGGCGTCAGAAACGGTCCGCGTGAGCGCGGCGCATCGTCGAAGGTCAGCGCGATACGTTTCTGGGCGATGGCGGGGACGGCCGTCGCCAGCACCATCAGCATGGCCATGATCAGACGTCGCAGCATCTTGGAAATTCCCTCGGGCACAGCGTGACCAGTCGACATGGTGCGATTAGCCCCCCTTCTCGTCACCCCGGACTTGATCCGGGGTCCCGCTTTTTCTCGTCCGCCGCAGAAGGAGCGGGACCCCGGGTCAAGCCCGGGGTGACAGGGAAAAGCGATGTCGGGACACACGTGACCGACCATCTCACCCCATCGTGGGAATGACGAACGCATCCTGCGTCCGCGCCGCCGCGCCGTCCTCGGCCTGGGTGCCCATCGCCGATCCGTCGGGCCAGCGCTGGGTGATCGTCTTCACCTTCGTCCAGAAACGCACGCCTTCTTCGCCATGCTGGTTCACGTCGCCGAACGCGCTGCGCTTCCACCCGCCGAAGCTGTGATAGGCGACCGGCACCGGGATCGGCACATTGATGCCGACCATGCCGACATTCACGCGGGCCGCAAATTCGCGCGCGGCATGGCCGTTGCGGGTGAAGATCGCGACGCCATTGCCGTACTGATGCTCGCTCGGCAGGCGCACGGCGCTTTCGAAATCGTTCGCGCGGACGATCTGGAGCACGGGGCCGAAGATTTCCTCGCGGTACGATTCCATCTGCGGCGTCACATGGTCGAACAGCGTCGGGCCGATGAAGAAGCCGCGCTCATGGCCCTGCAGGCTGAACCCGCGTCCGTCGACCACCAGTTCGGCGCCTTCCTCGACACCCTTGGCGATCCAGCCTTCGACCCGCGCCTTGTGCTGCGCGTTGACGACCGGGCCGTAATGGGCGTCGGCATCGGTCGACACGCCGACCCGCAGCGCGGCGATGGCGGGGATCAGTTTTTCGCGCAGCGCCGCCGCCGTCTTGTCGCCGACTGGCACCACCACCGGCAGCGCCATGCAGCGCTCGCCCGCCGATCCGAACGCCGCACCGGCCAGATCGGCAACCACCTGGTCGAGATCGGCGTCGGGCATGACGATGCCGTGGTTCTTGGCCCCGCCCATCGCCTGCACGCGCTTACCCGCCGCGACGCCGCGCTTGTAGACATAATGGGCGATGTCGGACGACCCGACGAAGCTGACCGCGCCGATCGCCGGATGGTCGAGGATTGCGTCGACCACCGTCTTGTCGCCATGGACGACCTGCAGGATGCCCTCCGGGGCGCCCGCCTCCAGCATCAGTTCAGCGAGGCGCACCGGCACCGACGGGTCACGCTCGCTGGGTTTCAGGATGAAGGCATTGCCGCAGGCGATGGCGACGCCGAACATCCACATCGGGATCATCGCCGGGAAGTTGAACGGGGTTATGCCCGCACCGATACCCACGGGCAGCCGCATCGAATAGACATCGATCCCCGGCCCTGCGCCCTGGGTGTAATCGCCCTTCAGCAAATGCGGCACGCCGCAGGCGAATTCGATGACGTCGAGGCCGCGCTGGATATCGCCCTTGGCGTCGGCGATCACCTTGCCATGCTCGCTCGACAGCAGCTCGGCCAGTTCCTGCATGTTCGCTTCGACCAACTGCTTGAACGCGAACAGCACGCGGGCGCGCTTCTGCGGGTTGGTCGCGGCCCAGCCGGGCTGCGCCGCCTGCGCCGCCGCCACCGCGCGGTCGAGATCGGCGGCGGTGCCGAGGCGGACATGCGCCTGCACCTCGCCGCGATTGGGATCGAACACCGCGCCGGTCGCGCCGTCCGTTGCCGTCTTGTCGCCCGCGATTACATGATCGATGACCCGCATAGTCTCTCCTGTCGGCTCGCGGTGGCTGGTCTGTCGCCGACTCATCCGCGTGTAATTTTATTGCTTTTGGCATAGCCGTACTCAGCGGGCAATCGCCGGAACCAGATTCCGGCGCGGTCGCTTGGGGCTGCAATGAACGACACCTCTCCCCCGGCCCGCGCGCAAGAGACGGTGAAGGTCCGGTCGCGCTTTCGCTATCGCCTGACCTCATCGGTCATCAACGCACTGATCTTTTCCTCGCTGATCGGCGCGGTCAGCGCGCTGGTACGGGTCGGGCCAGCGGGCTTTTGGGACGCGTTCGTTCAGGGCGCACCGATCGGCTTCATGACCGCGCTTCCCGCCTCGCTGCTGGTCGTGCCGCTGGTGCAGCGGCTGGTCGACCGGCTGTTCGGCATCGACCCGCCCGAATGACGGGAAGCGCGGGCAATCGCCCCTACCCCAGCTTGAACTCGTCGAACTTGATCGGGTCGCGCGCCGGATAACGCGTGTCGAACGCATAGGAGGTGAGCAGTCCGGTGCCGGTATCGAACACGGTATAGGCGGTGATGTCGTTGCTGGTCAGGAACGGCACGTTCTGCGTCGCGCCGGCCAGTTCGACCTGCGGATTGCGCAGGGTCGGCAGCGCCATCGGCCGGTCGTGCGGATCGTCCTCGCGCGGGTAATCGTCGGGGTTCCAGCGCAGCGAGGTGAGGCCGGCGACCTGCGCCTCGGTCGGCGGACCCGAACGGCGCGGCGACAGGTTGCTGACATAGGCGCCATAGCTGTTCCCGACGTTCGACGTCTCGATATAGTGCATGTTGCCGACCTTGCTGCGGCACCACAGATGCGAATGGCCGACCTGCACCAGTTGCACCCCTGCGGCGGTCAGCAGCGGTTCGATATCGTTTCGCCACAGGTCCTTCGACAGCGGATAGTCATATTTGACGTAGCGCATCCGCCCGGCGTCCAGCACCGGCTGAATCTGCCCGTTCCATGTCGCGCGGTCGATCGGGAAGGCGAACGGCCCCATGGTGCGGATCGCGCCGGTCGCGTCGGTGTACTCGAACGTCGCCTCGGTCTGCGCCATGACCGGCGTGGCATTGTCGCCAAGGCCGAACACCGACTGGTGGACGAGCACGATCTTGTACTTGGCCGAACGGAAGGCGTCGCTGGCCAGCACTTCCTGCAACCACTGATATTGCCGCGACCCCCTGGCGAAGGGATGGAACTGGAAATCGCCGAAGCCCCAGGCGGACGGATCGTTGATCGCCGCCGTCGCCTCGGTCAGCTTGCCGCGGCTGTTGGCGGTCCAGCTGCGCCAGATGCGGTTGCCGTCCATCGCGATCAGGAAGGTGTCGCCGATCCGCTGCGCATAATAGCGCCCGCCCTCCGGTCCCTGCGGCAGGGTGAAGATCTCCTCGTAGGAAATCGTCTCGTAGCTACTGTCCTGGATCCAGCGTTCGCGGATCGCGGCGTCGCCCGACGGGTTCACCGTCGCCGCGACGCGGTCATAGCGCAGTTCGGCATACCAGCGCGGCTGCGGATCGTTGAACATGGTGTTGAGGTTGTTCGCCGGGTTCCACCGCCCCGAATATTCGTGATTGCCGAGGATCGGATAGATCACGCCGCTCTGGAGCAGCGGCCCCCCGGTATAGGTCGATGCCGGCTGCCATTTGCGTATCGTCCCCTGCAACGCGCCGAAGAACGGCGGCAGGTTGAGCGTGCCATTGTCGAACCATTCCGACGCCCGGTTGGGCACGTTGACCAGATCGCCTGCGAACAGCACGACGTCGATCGGCGCCAGCGTCTCCGCCACGCGTTCGTAATTGGCCGACGCCATCTTCTTGAGCTGCAGGTCCGACGTCAGCAGGAACCGCGTCGCCTGTCCCGCCGCCGGCAGCGGTTGCAGCGTGCCTTCGCTGCTGCGCATCGTCTTGTTGCCGTCGCTGCTGATCGCGACATAGCGCTGCCGCCCGGCCGATGCCGACAGGCCGGTGACGACCGCTTCGTGCCGCCAGATGTCGCGCTGGGTCAGTCCCGCATAGCTGCGGCCGGTAACGGTCGAGCTGGCATCCTCATACATGCGCGACAATTTGGTCGAGGTCGCCAGCACCTGCTGCCCGAACCCGCTGCCGTAGCGGACGGCATGGTCCCTGCCCCGGAATTCGGTGAACCACACCACCCGCACCGAATCGGTGGTCGGCAGTTGCAGGAACGGTTCGGTCAGCACCAGCGGCTCGGCGACGAACGTCTCGGTCGGCAGCGCCGCGCTGGTCGGGGTCGGTGTGGGAGTGGGCGTCGGTCCCGGCCTGGCGATCAGCCCGCTGCCGCCATCGTCGCACCCGACCAGCAACCCGCTGGTCGCCGCCGCGATCAACCACCCCGTCCGCTTCGTGAAACTGCGCCGATCCATGTTCGCCCCCATGTCGTTCGTTCGAACGTCGCTACGCAGCGGCGATGACGGGGGCGTAACGAGCCCGTGACAGTTCGGGGACGGCCATAACGCGCAGCTATGCGCCCATGCCCCACCGCCATTCGTCGGACGCCATTGACAACGCAGTCAGATTAATAAGATAAATTGATTGCATAAATCCGGACGACTGCGTCACGGGTCAGGGAGAGGCAGATGCCGGCACGTTTTTCGACCATCCTCGCCATGCTATGCGCGGGAGTGTGCGCCGTTCAGCCGGCCGCAGCGCAGGAGGTGCTGGACACCGATCCCAACACGCTGGCCCCGTCGAAGGACCCCAAGCGCGTTCCCAACGGCTTGGCGCAGACGCCGCCGATGGGGTGGAACAGCTGGAACAAGTTCGCCTGCAACGTGAACGAAAAGGTCATCCGCGCCACCGCCGACGCCATTGCGTCGAACGGCATGCGGGAAACGGGTTACGAATATGTCGTGATCGACGATTGCTGGCACGGGACGCGCGACGCCAACGGCTTCATCACCGAGGATCGCGAGCGCTTCCCGAGCGGACTGAAGGCGCTGGGCGACTATATCCATGGCAAGGGGCTGAAGTTCGGCATCTATTCTGATGCCGGCACCAAGACGTGCGGCGGTCGGCCCGGCAGCCAGGGGCATGAGTATCAGGACGCGATCCAATATGCCCGCTGGGGCGTCGATTACCTGAAATACGACTGGTGCTCGACCGGGGTCCGCAATGCCGAGGAAGCCTATGCCACCATGGCCGACGCGCTGAAGGCGAGCGGCCGGCCGATCCTGTTCTCGATGTGCGAATGGGGCAATAACCGGCCTTGGCTGTGGGGTCAGAAGATGGGCAATATGTGGCGCACCACCGGCGACATCACCGACAAATGGACCGGCAAGCATAATTACAGCTGGGGCGTGGCGTCGATCGTCGACATGAACGAGCCGCTCTGGCCCTATGCCGGGCCGGGCCACTGGAACGACCCCGACATGCTCGAAGTCGGCAATGGCGGGCTGACCGACACCGAGTATCGCGCGCATTTCTCGCTCTGGGCGATGATGGCCGCACCGCTGATCGCGGGCAACGACGTCGCGACCATGAACCAGGCGACGCGCGACATCCTGCTCAACCGCGAAGTGATCGCGGTCGATCAGGACAGGCTGGGCCAGCAGGGTCGCCGCGTGGCGCGCGACGGCACCAGCGAGGTGTGGGTCAAGCAGATGGCCGATGGCGGGCGTACTTTGCTGTTGTGGAACCGGGGCGAGACGCTGGCGCGGATCACCGCCGAGTGGACGACGCTGGGCCTGCCCGCCGACGTCCGGTTGAAGGCGCGTGACCTGTGGGCGCACAAGGATCTGGGGCGGATGTCGCGGCGTTACAGCGCCGAAGTCGCGCCGCATGGCGTGGCGATGGTTCGGTTGAATCCGTAGGGTCGTCCCACAATCCTCGTCACCCCGGACTTGATTCAGGGTGACGCTTCTACCGACGCTGGCGTCCAATCAATATTGACCGGACGTCATCCCAGCGAAGGCAGAGATCTCCCGGTGGCAGCACGGCGCAGGAGCCGCTGGAGACCCCAGCCTTCGCTGGGGTGACGCCCAGTATTTACCGCGCCCACACACCCTTGTGCCCCTCGATCGCCTTGCCGATCGCATCCGCAATCTTCGTGTCGTCGGCGACGTTGGGGTGGAAATGGCATCCGCCGAAGCTCAACCCCGTCACCGGCACCACCGCGAGGCGGGTTTCGCCGGCCGCGCGCAGCTTGTCGCCGACCTTGCCGACTTCGCGTGCGATCTCGCCCCCGGCCAGATCGGTCGCCCACAGCACGAAGAACGCCCGCGGGCTGCGGCGGCGCAGGTCCTGCACGAAGCGGACATAGCGGTTTTCGTAATCGGCGTGGAGCGCGTCGCGGCTCTTCCAGCGCTCCTCCGGTTTCAGCGGGGTGGAAAAGTCGTTGGTGCCGAGCGCAATGACGATCACCTGCGGCTGCCAGTCGGCATCGTCGGCGGGCGTCTTTCCGTCGAACAGCGCGTATGGATAAGCCTCGGGCACGGTCGGCGCGGCGAACCCGCCATAGTTGCGCACGATCCCGCGCCCGGAAATGGCGTTGACCCGGTAGGCCGCACCGTAGCGGCGTGACAATTGCCCGGCGATGCCCTGCGACGTATCGGTCGTCTCCCACACCTGCCCCTCGGTACAGTCGCGGGCGGGTGAGGCGTTGCCATAGCCAACGGTGTGCGAATCGCCGATGAATTCGATCGCGCGCGCCCGGACGGCCGGGGCGGCGAGCGGGGTCGATCCGGCGGGCGCGAACAGGCCGCCGAACGCAGTGGCGCCGGCCTGCGATTCGCTGACCACATCGACGCGGACGCGGTGGCGCCCCGGCCCGTTCGCCTTCACCCGGTAGCGGCCGGGCGCGGGCCGGACCAGCGCGACGGGGGCGGCGGCGTCGATGCGGACGCGCAGCGATACCTCGCCCGGCCCCACCGCGACATCGACCGCCGGCCCCTGAAAGCTGCCTTCGAAATAGGTGCCGGGCCATTGCCGGCGATAGCGCGCCAGATTGCCCTCCCCAGCGACCACCCGCCCGCCGATGCGCAGCGGCAGCGCGCGGCCGGCGGGGGCATCGGCGGGCAGCGGGCGGAGCGCGAGATCGGCGGGGGTCTGGGCAGCGGCACCGGCGGCGCCCAGCACCAGCATCAGCGGCAGGCCCGCGCGGAACAGGGACAGGGGCATCGACGTCTCCTCCAGCCGGCGCGCAGGCTGCGCCACAAAAACGGTGTCTTTTGCCGCGCATAGCTGGCACGCACGGCCCGTCCAGCGGAAAAGACGGGCGACGGAAGAAGAAGATGAGCGACTGGATCGACAAGGCCGACCGCGTGACCGAAGCGGCGATTCCGACGGATGCCGCCGGGTTCGATGCATTGCTCGATGCGGCGCGCCCGGTGGTGCTGCGCGGCCTGGTCGCCGACTGGCCGGCGGTGGCGGCGGCCGCGCAGGGGCCGGCGGCGATGGCGGCCTATCTGCGGCGCTTCGACGGGGGCAAGCCGCTGGGGCTGTTCGCCGGTCCGCCTGCCATTGACGGGCGTTTCTTCTACCGCGACGACATGCGCGGGTTCAATTTCGAACGCGGCAACATTCCGCTGCCGGTGCTGCTCGACGCGCTGCAACAGGCGGCGGGCGAAACCACTCCGCCCGCCTTCTATGCCGGGGCAAGCGCGGCGAAGGATTATTTCCCCGGCTGGACCCGCGACAATGTCCTCCCGTTGCCGACCGGCGACGCCACCGCGCGGCTGTGGGTCGGCAATGGCAGCCGAGTGTCGGCGCATTTCGACATGGCGAGCAATGTCGCGGTGGTCGTTGCCGGGCGGCGGCGCGTCGTGCTTTTCCCGCCCGAACAGATCGCCAATCTGTATATCGGCCCGCTCGACGTCACCATGGCGGGCCAGCCGGCGACGATGGTCGATATCGAGCGGCCCGACCATCGTTGCCGGGCGGCGGCGCGTCGTGCTTTTCCCGCCCGAACAGATCGCCAATCTGTATATCGGCCCGCTCGACGTCACCATGGCGGGCCAGCCGGCGACGATGGTCGATATCGAGCGGCCCGACCCGGCGCGCTTTCCGCGCTTTGCCGAGGCGCAGGGTCAGGCGATCGTCGCCGATCTGGGACCGGGGGATGCGATCCTGATCCCGACCTTGTGGTGGCATGAGATTCGCGCGACCGGCGCGCTGAACGTGCTGGTCAATTACTGGTGGACGCGCGGCACCCCCGATGCGCCGTTCCTCGCGCTGGTCCATGCGATCCTCGCGGTACGCGACCGGCCGGCAGCGGAGCGTGCGGCGCTCAGGACATGGTTCGACCATTATGTCTTTGGCGACGACGCGCCGGCGGTGGCGGATCACCTGCCGGTCGAGGCGCGCGGGGTGCTGGGGGCGCCGGGGCCGGAGCGCGATGCGCGGATACGGGGGTATCTGCGGCAGATGCTGGGGGGTTGAGGGGCCCCGCTCGTCATTGCCGCACAGGCGGGAATGACGAAGAGGCGGGTCATCACTCCAACCGCATCAGCACCGCGCCATGCGACGGCAGGGCGGCGACCGCCGCCGCCGTGGCGCTGCGCATCTGGCGAAGGGCGCCGGCCAGCCGCTCCTCGTCCAGCGCATCGGCGACCGGGTCGTGGCCGACCGGATCAACCCCCTGCCCCAGCAGCACCGCGACCCAGCTGGGCATCGCGAACAGCTCGTCCTCATAGCGGAACACGCGGCCCTTGTGCCGGAACAGGTCGAGCTTGCGCGTCAGGCTGTCGGGCACGTCCATCGTGCGGACATGGTCCCAGAAGGGGGAATCGTCGCGTGCCGTCGCGTGGTAATGCAGGATGATGAAGTCGCGGATCGAACGGTAATTGTCCGCCATCTGCCGGTTATATTCGTTGCGCTCGACAGTTGAGAAGCTGCGGTCGGGGAACAGCGCGAACAGCTTGGATATGCCCTGCTGGATCAGGTGGATGCTGGTCGATTCGAGCGGTTCGAGGAACCCGCCCGACAGGCCGATGGCGACGACATTGCCCTCCCACATCCGGTGGCGCTGTCCGGCGGTGAACGACAGGCGGCGGGGGGCTGCGGTGGGGGCGGAATCGAGGCGGGAGAGCAGCAGTCGTTCCGCTGCGTCATCATCGATGAAGCGGCTGCAATAGACCACGCCGTTGCCGGTGCGATGCTGCAGCGGGATGCGCCATTGCCACCCCGCGACATGCGCGGTGGCGCGGGTATAGGGCAGCACCGGCTCGGTCCGTTCGCTCGGCACCGCGATGGCGCGGTCGCAGGGCAGCCAGTGCGACCAGTCCTCGAACCCCACGCCCAGCGTGTCGCCCAGCAGCAGCGAGCGGAAGCCCGAGCAGTCGATGAACAGGTCGCCCGCAATCCGGCGGCCATCGTCCAGCACCACCGCCGCGACATGCCCGTTGTCCGCGCGCTCGACGGCGACGATGCGCCCCTCGACTCGCGCGACGCCGTCCGCCTCGGCCCGGCGGCGCAGGAACGCGGCGTAGAGCGTCGCGTCGATATGATAGGCATAGGCCATGCCCGACAGCGGCGAGCGCGGATCGCCGACCGGCGGGCCGAAGGCGGCGGCGCGGGCGGCGACGGTGCTCGGTGAATAATCGGCGATCGGGCCGATGCCGGCCTGGCCGCGGAGCTTGAGCCACAGCTGGTGGAAATTGATCCCCTCGATATCGCGGCCGAAGCTGCCGAAGGGGTGGAAATAGCCGCTGTCGGGGCGGTGCCAGCCGGCGAACTCGATGCCGAGCTTGAAGCTGCCCTTCGTCTCGCGCAGGAACTCCGCCTCGTCGATGCCGAGCAGCTTGTTGAAATTGAGGATCGACGGGATCGTCGCCTCGCCCACGCCGACCGTGCCGATCGCGTCGGATTCGACCAGCGTGATGCGGCGCTGCCCGTCGTCGAGGAAGCGCCCGGCGGCGGCGGCGGTCATCCAGCCGGCGGTGCCGCCGCCGACGATGACGACATGGGCGATGGGGTCGGTCATGCGGAATAGTCCAGTGCGGCGAGTCGGGCGGCGAGGTCGTTCAGCAGGCGGGCGGCTTCGGCAGGTGCGACCGACAGCGCGATCGGATCGGGCCGTTCGGGCCGCATCCCCTGCCCCAGCAGCACCGCGGTCCACGCGTCGCGCTGGACCAGTTCCTCGTCCGCCGGCACCACCTGCCCCCGTCGCGCGAACTGGGCGAGCAGGCGGTCGAGCGATGCAGGGCAGCTGTTGTCGCGCAGGCGGTGCCAGAAGGATCCCTGTATGCGTCCGCGACCGTGATAATACAGCCCGAGAAAGTCGCGCATCCGACCGGCCTGCAGCCCCGCGCGGCGGTTATATTCGGCCTGCAACAACGGCTCGGGATCGCGTGCGGGGAGCAGTTCGAGCAGCAGCGCGAGCTGGCCGAGCGCGAGGGTGAAGCCAGCGCGGCCGAGCGGGCCGGGCTGCACCGCCGCATCGCCCAGCGCGATGATCCGGCCGGCAAAGGAGGCGGTCAGGCGGCCGGGCGCGATGATGATCCCGTCCTCTTCGGTTTCGACGCGGACGCCGGGCCAGATCGCGTGCCAGCCCTTGGCGGTCGCGCGGTAGCGGTCGGTCGTGCCGGGGTCGTCGTCGCTCGGGACGAAGGAGACGTGGTCGGCAGGCAAAGCGTCACGCCAATCCTCGAACGCGCGGTCGCTGCACAACAGGCGCGCGGGGCCGCTGGCATCGATCAGCAGGTCGGCGGCGACGCGCGTGCCGTCCTGCAGCCGGATGGCGTCGTCTGCCTCGACACCGGCAAAGGGTGCCGCAAAGCGCACCCCGGCCTGTCCGCCGATCGACGCCAGCGCCTTTGCCATGCGGGCTGGATCGAGATGCAGCGCCGGCTCGACGCGCGGGTCGGTGATCCCCGCCGCCGCCGCGACGCAGGACGGGTTCAGGGCGTGAAACGGCGGCACCCGCTCGCGGGCATTCCGCGCACGCAGCCACAGAGCGGACAGGCGCCCTGCGGCCAAAGTCGCGGCGGCATCGTCACCGACCATCCAGTCCGTGCCCTCGCGGCTCCAGTCGGCAAAGACGCTGGCATAGCGCGGCCGGGCGACCCCGCGCGCCAACAGCAGGTCGGGCGGCATGCCGATCCGCGCCAGCACGTCATGGACCGACGGCAGCGCCAGCGGGAAGCGGTCGGCCAGCGCATCGGCCGGGACCGGGGCCGGCACCAACGTCACCTCCGCCGCCGGCAATGCCTGTTTCACCGCCACCGCGCTCACCAGCGCGACAGGCCCGCCGCCGACCACCGCGACCGATCGCAACGCGCTACGCACGTTCATGCCAGCCGCTCCAGCGCCGCGTCATGGGTCGGCATCGCCGCCACCCGATCGGCGATCGCCCGGGCCAGCGACCCCAAAGCCCGGTCCAGCCCGGCAGCATCAGGCAAATCGGCGCGCGGGTCCCAGCCGTCCGGGACCACCCCCTGCCCCAGATAGACCGCGACCCAACTGGGTTCGAGGAACAGGCCATGGCTGTACTTCGACACTTGCGCGCTCCCCCGCCACAGCGCCAGCTTATCCGCCAGCGTTTCGGGGATCGCCATTGTGCGGACGTGGCTCCAGAAGGGCGAATCGTCGCGCGTCGTCGCGTGATAATGCAGGATCAGGAAGTCGCGGATGCGGTCATATTCGGCATCGATCGCCGCATTGAACCCGTCGCGATCGACCGGCGCCACCTGTTGCCCCGGAAAATGTTCGATCAGCGACGTGATCGCCGCCTGCACCAGATAGATGCTGGTCGATTCGAGCGGTTCGAGAAAGCCCGACGCCAGCCCGACCGCAACGACATTCCCGACCCAGCTCCGCCGCCGCCGCCCGGCACGAAACCGCAGGAACCGCGGCTCGGCCAGCGCCGGCCCGTCCAGTCCGGCGAGCAGTGCGGCGGCGGCTTCGTCGTCGGACACATGGCCGCTGGCATAGACATAGCCATTGCCGACCCGGTGCCTGAGCGGAATGCGCCAGCGCCATCCCGCCGGCATCGCCGTCGCGCGGGTATAGGGTTCGATCACCCCGTCGGGGCTGGCACAGGGCACCGCCACCGCCCGGTCGCACGGCAGCCAGTGCGACCAGTCCTCCCACGGTTCCCCCAGCGCTTCGCCCAGCAACAGCGAGCGGAACCCCGAGCAGTCAACGAACAGGTCGCCCTTGACCCGGCGGCCATCGTCCAGCGTCACCGCGCGCACGGTGTCGCCGTCACGCTCGACCGCGACGATCCGCCCCTCGACCCGCGTCGCGCCGCGTGCCTCCGACCAGTCGCGCATAAACGGTGCGAAGCGGGTGGCGTCGAACTGATAGGCATAGCCGAACGAGGTCGTCGGGTCGTTCGGATCGCCGCCCGGCCGTTCGAACCGCCGCTGCTCGGCCGCCGTTACCCCGGCGGAAAAGGCGCCGATCGGCGGCATCGCCCCCGCGCTCGCCCGGCGCAGCCAGTAATGATGGAACGCAACGCCCCCCAGCGGCCGGCCATAGGTGCCGAAAGGATGGATATAGCGGTCGCCGATCGCGCCGAAGTCGCGAAACTCGATGCCGAGCTTATAGGTCGCCTCGGTCGCCGCCATGAACGCCGCCTCGTCGACGCCGAGTCGTTCGAGATAGAGGCGCAGATGCGGTAGCGTCGCCTCGCCCACGCCGACGATGCCGATCGCTTCCGATTCGATCAGCGTGACGGTGCAGGCCGCCGGCAGCAAGCCGACCAGCCCCGCTGCCGTCATCCATCCCGCCGTACCGCCGCCCACGACGACGACCCGGACCGGATTGCACCTATCCTCCATCCCCTCGACCATCCGCTCCCGTCGCCCATCTGTCACCGTGAGGACACACTGACAACGTTATCGGCAATTGGGAAATCGATTTATACTATTTCTGTTGTGTTGCTGAAATCGCGGTCCTACCGGGACGATAACCCGCGATTGCGAGGTTGTTGACCGCGTCCATAAGGGACAAAGGGGAGGAAGCGTGATGGTGGTTCGCCATAAGCAGGTTGCTATGGACGGTTTGAAGGCGCGCAAGCGGCTGGGTGCGACGGCATCGATGCTCGCGCTGACGGTGGCGGTGCAGCTGGCTGCGACCGGCGCCATGGCCCAGACGACGGTTGCGCCCGCATCGCGCGACGACACGTCGAAGCCGCAGACCGAAGTTCCGCCGCAGACCGACGGCATTCCTGCCGGCAGCAACGCGGGCAAGCGCCCCGTGTCGGGCAGCACCTCGATCGAAAACCAGGGCACCGTCGACCAGTCGAACGTGACGGCATCCGACGTCCAGACCCCGGGCGCCGCTACGACGGACGGAGATGACATCGTTGTCACCGGCCTGCGTCAGTCGCTGGCGAACGCACAGTCGATCAAACGCAATGCTGACACCGTTGTCGACGCGATCACCGCCGAAGATATTGGCGCCCTGCCCGACCGTTCGGTCAACGAAGCGCTGCAGCGCGTTGCCGGCGTCGCGATCACCCGCTTCGCCGCCGCGACCGACACCGCGCACTTCTCGGTCGAAGGCTCGGGCGTTACGATCCGCGGCCTGTCCTACGTCCGTGGCGAATTCAACGGTCGCGACAGCTTCGGCGTCGGCGGCGGTCGCGAAATCGGCTTCAACGACGTGCCGACCGAACTGGTCGGCTCGGTCGAGGTGTACAAGAACCTGACCGCCGACATGATCGAAGGCGGCATTTCGGGTTCGGTGAACATCAACACCCGCAAGCCGTTCGATACCAAGGATACGCTGATCTATCTGTCGGGCAGCGTGAACTATGGCGACTATAACGGTCGCAGCGAACCGGCCGTGGTCGGCCTGTTCTCGAAGCAGTGGAACCTGAACAACGGCGGCCGTTTTGGCATCATGGCCAGCGGCAGCTACAACCGCCAGCGCAGCCGGTCGGACTCGGTGTTCTATTCGGCGTTCCTGCCGCGCTACAACGACGACAAGAACGGCAATGGCGTGCAGGATGCGGGCGAAGGCCGCGTGCTGAACGCCGGCACCCCCTATCAGTCGACGCTGTTCGACCGCTATCCGGTGCCGTCGGGCCGCAACCTCGTCTACGTGCCGCTGGGTGCCGGCATGCGAATGCAGAATTTCGACCGCAAGCGCGTCGGCTATTCGGCGGCGGCGCAGTATGAGAACGCGTCGCGCAACCTGTTGGTCACCGCGCAGTTCCTGCGCGCCGAATCGTCGCAGACCTGGCTCGACCGGACCGTCGAACCCAATGTCTATTACGCCGACGCCAACGCAATCTTCCCGGCGGCCGGCACCACGCCGACCTATGACGATGACGGCATCTTCACCAACGGGACGCTGATCCGCGAGGGCGGCGGCCAGTACACCACGCTCGGCAACCGCTACTTCTCGACCAACGGTCATACCCAGGACCAGTCGCTGAACGTGAAGTGGGATCCGACCGATCGCCTGCACCTGAATTTCGACGGGCAGTATGTCTATTCGAAGGCGCGCGATTCGGACGACGTCGTCGAACTCGCGAACTTCAACGGCGTGCGGATCGATGGTCGCGGCGACGTGCCGCAGATCAACCTGATCCCGGCGAACGGCCAATCGGTGCGCGATTACTTCGCCAGCCAGACCAACACCTATATCCGCGACGCGATGAACAATCGCACCCATGCGGATGGCGACGAATGGGCGTTCCGCGCCGATGCGCAGTACGACGTGTCGGACGATTCGTTCCTGCGCAAGGTGCGCGTGGGTGGCCGCTATGCGACCCGCGACCAGACGGTGAAGGCCAACGACTACAACAACTGGGGCGCGGTGTCGGACACCTGGACCTCGGCGCTGGCGACCGTCGACAAGTATCGCGACAGCATGTCGCCGGTGAACTTCGCCGACTTCTATCGTGGGCAGGCGGTCCAGCCGCCGACGGCATGGGGCATCCGCGACAACATCCTGACCGACCATGACGCGCTGACCGCGCTGCTGCGCACGGCGACCCGTCAGGGCGGCGGCGGCTACACCCCGCTGGAGGATCGCGGCGCGAACCTCGTGGACGGCTATTTCCGGCCGAACGAAGTCTATCGCATCACCGAAAAGACCTATTCGGGCTATGCGCGTCTCGACTTCGGCGTCGACGAGATCGGTGGCGGCGAAGCCAACCTGTCGGGTAACATCGGCGTGCGCTTCGTCCATACCGAGGACCAGTCCTTCGGTGCGACGGCGTTCCCGAACATCGCCAACACGCTGGGCGGGTTCCCGACCGTGGCGGCATTCTGCGCCAGCCCGAACACCACCGGCACCGTCCGCCCGATCTGTACGCTGACCGCGGCGCAGCAGCAGGCGATCGTCGCCTTCTCGAACAACGGCTCGCTCAACGACGTCGCTGCGCAGAAGTTCGACAAGTGGCTGCCGAGCCTGAACATCAAGTTCCAGCCGAACTCGCAGCTGCTGTTCCGTATCGCGGCGTCGAAGGCGATTTCGCGTCCGGGCTTCACCGACCTGCGCAACTTCGTTGGCCTCGCACCCTCGGCGTCAAACACGACCGGCGTCTATGGCTTCTCGGCCAATGCCCGGAACCCGTTCCTGCGTCCGATCGATGCGAAGCAGGTCGACCTGACCGCCGAATGGTATTTCGCCAAGGTCGGCTCGCTGACCGCGGCCGTATTCTACAAGGAACTGTCGAACATCATCCTCGACAATTTCGGGTATAGCCGCAGCTTCACCAACAACGGTCAGACCTTCGCCGCCACGATCAACGGTCCGGTCAACGTGCCCGGCACCGCCAACATCAAGGGCGCCGAAATCTCGTACCAGCAAACCTACGACTTCCTGCCGGGCGCGCTGCGCGGGCTGGGGACGCAGGCGACGTTCACCTACATCTCGCCGGGTCAGTTGCCCAACGCACGGCCGGACAACCGTCCGGAAGACGGCAACCGTCCGCCGCTCGACGTCGCCGGCCTCTATGACGGCCTGCCGCTGGCGCAGCTGTCGAAGTACAACTTCAACGTCTCGGCCTTCTACGACCTTGCCGGCGTCTATGCGCGCATCGCGTATAGCTGGCGTTCGAAGTATCTGCTGACCAACCGCGACTGCTGCTTCCCGTTCCTGCCGGTCTATTCGGACGCGACGGGGCAGGCGGACGCATCGCTGTTCTACACGGTCAACCCACAGTTCAAGATCGGCATCCAGGTCCAGAACCTGCTCGACGCGACGACCAAGACGTCGTTCGTGCTGAACAGCGACGGCCTCGAGGCGCCCCGCTCCTACTTCAAGAGCGATCGCCAGTTCCAGCTGAGCGTCCGCCTGACCCTCTGATTTCCTTCCCGGAAACACCTGACCCCGGGGGTCGCGACCAACTGTCGCGGCCCCTTTTTTCATGTGCGCGACCCGGATGGGGCGAATAGCAGAAACAAATATCAATATTGTCGTTGACAGCGGTGACGCGCACCGACCACTCTGCCCGCCAGATCGAACGACGCGCCGGCACGGGATCGGCACGCTGGAAGGGGACCTGATGACGACATTCGCCCGCCGCACATTCCTTGGCACCTCCGCGCTGCTGGCAGGCTGCACCATGGCGCCGCCGGTCGCGACCACGCCTGCCGCGACGAACCGGGCGTTCGTCCGGCGGGACGGTATGCGGCTGATGGTCGGCGACGAACCCTATCGCTTCGTCGGCGCGAACATCTGGTATGCCGCCTATCTGGGGGCCGATGCGCCTTATGGTGACCGCGCGCGGCTGAGACGGGAGCTGGATGCGCTGGCGGCGATGGGCGTCACCAATTTGCGCGTGCTGGCATCGGCCGAGGAAGGGCCGCTCAGGAATTCGATCAAGCCGGGCTTTCGCGGTCCCGGCAAGGATTACAACCAGACGTTGCTCGCGGGCCTCGACTATGCGCTCGCCGAAATGGCGAAGCGCGGCATGCGCGCGGTGCTGTACCTGACCAATTTTTGGGAATGGTCGGGCGGCATGATGACGTACCTGTCCTACGTCAATGGCGGCCAGTATCTGAACATGAACGATCCGGCGCATCCATGGCCGGAATTCGCCAATTACAACGCGCAATTCTATGGCAATGCCCGCGCGACGGAACTGTATCGCGACTGGATCCGCGCCGTCGTCGGCCGGACGAACAGCGTGACCGGCATGCGCTATGCCGACGATCCCGCGATCATGGCGTGGCAGCTGTCGAACGAACCACGACCCTCGGGCGACTTGGCGCATGCCAATCTGCCGCAATTCTACGCCTGGGTCCGCTCCAGCGCGCAGCTGATCAAGTCGATCGATCGCAACCATCTGGTCTCGACCGGCAGCGAGGGGCTGAAGGGCGGGCTGGAGCGCGCCGATATCGTGCTGGCCGAACATGCCATCCCCGAAATCGACTATCTGACGGTACATATATGGCCCAACAACTGGGACTGGGTGAAGCAGACCGACCTCCCCAACACCGCCGTCAGGGGTGAAATGTTGACGGACAAGTATATCGCCGACCACGTCGCGCTGGCCCGCCAACTCGACAAGCCGATGGTGATCGAGGAGTTCGGCTATCCCCGCGACGGCGGCAGCAACGATCCCGCCGCGCCTACGACCTGGAAAGACCGCTTCTACGGCCGCATCTATGCCGCGGCGCTCAAGAGCATGACCGAGGGCGGGCCGATCGTCGGCACCAATTTCTGGGCGTGGAATGGCGAGGCGCGGGCGCAGCACCCCGACTATCGCTTTGCCGAGGGCGACCGGCAATATATGGGCGACCCGCCCCACGAACCGCAGGGCTGGTACGGGATCTTTACGGGCGACACGACGATCCGGCTGGTCGCGGATCAGGCGGCGGCGATCGCGCGGCTACCGCGCTAGGACGGGTCAGCGCCGGGTGCCCTCCAGCCCCGGCGCGACCACCGCCTGTGCAAGATAGCGCGGCGCGACCCGCGCCTTGGCGCGCTGCTCATAGGCGTAGCCTGCCGACAGGACCGCCGCATCGGTGCCGGCGGTGCCGATGAACGACAGTCCGACCGGCAGCCCCTGCATCAGCCCCATCGGCACGGTCAGATGCGGATAGCCGGCGACCGCTGGCAGTTCGGACGCGGACGGACCGCCATATTGGTCGCCATAGACCGGATCGCTGAGCCACGCGGCGGCATAGGTCGGTTCGACCAGCAGGTCGGCGCGCGCGGTCTTGAGCATCGCATCGATCCCCTCGCGCCCCGCCAGCCGGAGCGACGTCGCGCGGGCGGTGCGATAGGCAGGATCGGCCAGTCCCTTGGTCTTCGCCGCCTCCTCGAACAGTTCCTGTCCGAAGAATGGCATTTCGGCCGCGACATGGGCGCGGTTGAAGGCGATGACCTGTTCAAGGGTCCGGGCCGTCACCGTCGCGGGCGTGGTGGCGAGATAGGTGTCGAGATCGGCCTTCAACTCGGTCTTGAGCACCAGCAACTCCGCCTCGCCCAGTCCGTCGAGCTTCGGCGGGGTGACATCGACCAGCGTCGCCCCGGCGGCGCGCAGGACCTTCAGCGCCGCATCGAAGCGTTCGGCGAGCGCCGCCGGCATGCCGGCCGGCCGGATCACGCCAACCCGCTTGCCGTTGAGTGCCTCTGTTGACAGACCGGCGGCATAATCGCGGACGACCGTACGGGCGGTCGCAGCGTCGGTCGGATCGGGTCCAACCATCGCTGACAGCAACAGCGCGACGTCGCGCACCGACCGGCCCATCGGGCCCGGCGTGTCCTGGCTATGGCTGATCGGCACGATTCGGCTGCGGCTGACCAGGCCCAGCGTCGGTTTGAACCCGACCAGCCCGTTGATCGACGACGGACACACGACTGAACCATCGGTTTCGGTCCCGACCGCGACCGCAGCCAAACTGGCGGCAACGGCCGCGCCTGATCCGGAGGACGATCCGCACGCCGTCCGGTCGAGCGCATAGGGATTGCGTACCAGCCCGCCGACCGCGCTCCACCCGCTCATCGACCGGGTCGAGCGGATGTTTGCCCATTCCGACAGGTTCGTCTTGCCGAGGATCACCGCCCCGGCACGGCGGAGATAGGCCACGACCGGCGCATCGCGGCGGGCGACATTGTCTTTCAGCACCAGGCTGCCGGCGGTCGTCGCCATCGGATCGGCGGTTTCGATATTGTCCTTGATCAGGACCGGCACGCCGTGCAGCGGCCCGCGTACCCGCCCGGCGCGACGTTCGTCGTCCAGCGCCTTGGCCTGTGCCAGCGCATCGGGATTGGTCGCGATCACGCTGCGCAGCATCGGCCCCTGCCGGTCCATCGCCGCGATCCGCGCGAGATAGGCCTGGGTGATGGCGACGCTGCTGGTCGCCCCCGACTGCATCCGCCGTTGCAACTGATCGACCGAGACTTCCTCGACCGGATCGGTCTGTGCAGCGACGGGCGCAGCAACCATCGCCAGCGCCGCCACCCTGAAAACTCCGTGCCAGCGCATATCCATCCCCCGTTCGATCCGACCGGGCCAAGCTATCGCAGCGCAGGCCCGGCGCAATGGTCGAAACGGACGCCAGACAGCAAAAACCCCGCCAATCCAATGGACTGACGGGGTTTTCGAAATGGTGGGCGCGGCAAGGATTGAACTTGCGACCCCTGCGATGTCAACACAGTGCTCTACCACTGAGCTACGCGCCCGGCGCTCTCTCTGTTTCCGGAGAGAGCGAAACCGGAGTGGCGCTGTTAGCGGCGCCGATTCTCCCTGACAAGCCCTTAATTGCTCGTTGGGATTCTTTCTCCCTCGAACAGCCGATCGACCTCCGCCACCAGCTCGCGAAGGTGGAACGGCTTGGACAGGATGCGTGCGTGCGGCACCTGTCGCCCGGCCTTGAGTGTCACCGCCGCAAAGCCGGTGATGAACATGACGCGCAGGTCCGGCACCATTTCCCCGGCGCGTTGCGCCAGTTCGATGCCGTCCATCTCGGGCATGACGATGTCGGTCAGCAGCAGGTCGAACGATTCGGTCTGCAACAACGGGATCGCCGCCGTGCCCCGGTCCACCGCGCTGACGAAATAGCCGGCACGTTCCAGCGCGCGCGTCAGATATTCGCGCATCACCTGATCGTCCTCGGCCAGCAAGATTCTGAACATCCGACTCCCTTCGATGCCAGCCCTATTCCTAGGCGAAGGTGGTTAAGATTTTCCAGCCGGACGCTCGACAAGCGCGACGGAGCGTGATCCTTTGCGACCGATGGAAGCTTCCCCCACCCCGCCCTCGTTCGACCGGTACGGACCCGACGAACCGGTATCGCCGGTGGTGGTGTCGGTGCCCCATGCCGGGCGGCAATATCCAGCGGCAATGCAGGCGCTGCTGACCGTGCCGGTCGCGCGACTGACTGCGTTGGAGGACCGGCATGTCGATGCCGTGGCGATGCAGGCGGTTGAACGGGAGGTGCTGTTCGTCGCCCGGCGCGCGCGTGGCTGGATCGACCTCAACCGCTCTCCGCTGCGCGACCGCGATCCGCAGGTCGATGCCGGTGCCGATCCGCGCGGCTTTGCGGCGCAGGCATCGGACAAGGTGCGCAGCGGCATCGGGCTCATCCCCCGCCGGGCGGGCGGGGCCGACAATATGTGGCGGCGCAAGCTGAGCGATGCGGAGGTTACGGCGCGGATCGCCCAGGACCACGCCCCTTATCATGCCGCGCTCGACGGCGCGCTGGCCTCTGCCCGGGCCCGGTTCGGCGTCGCACTGCTGCTCGATCTCCATTCGATGCCACCGCTGCCCGGCGTCGTGCCGGCGCAGGTGGTGCTGGGCAATCGCCACGGGCACAGCTGCGCTTCGCTGTTCACCGACACGGCAGCAGCGATCGTGCACGAAACCGAGCTGCGGGTGGCGATCAACTACCCCTATGCCGGCGGCCATATCCTCGCCAGCCATGCGCGCCCGCGTGCCGGTATCCATGCACTTCAGCTGGAAATCGACCGCAGCCTGTATCTCGACGAGGAGTTCGATCAGCCCGGCAACGGTGTCGCAACCACGGTGGCATGGGTCCGCGCCATGATCGATGCGCTGGCCGAGGTGGCGCTGTCCACCACCCACCGCATCGCGGCAGAGTAGCACAAGAAAAAAGCCACCCCGCGCGGTTGCACGGAGTGGCCAAGGTTCAGGGAGGAGGCGCGTGAAACGCGCCGCACGGCCCAACGAAAGGGGGGAACATCGGACCGTGTATCTGCAACTTAGGAAGGCGGTCGCAGGGGTTCAAGACCCATTTTGCGATTGACCGTGACTTTATCGCCACGGCACGTCAGCGCGCCGCGCGTGGCCCCGGCAGCATCCGCGACAGCACGCCGTCGCGCAACAGGAAATGATGCCGCAGCGCGGCGGCGACGTGCAACGCGACCAGTCCGAGCATCGCGAATCCGAGCAGCTCGTGCGCTTCATGCCCCAGATGGGCGAGCGACGGCGGGATCGGCAGATAGGGGATCGGGAACAGCGCGAACCAGTCGAGCGGATAACGCTTCTCGCCCGACACCATCGCCCAGCCGCTCAGCGGCAGGACGATCAGCAGAATATAGAAAAGCAGGTGCGTCGCATGGGCGGCCATCCGCTCCCATCCCGGCGTTCCCGACGGCAGCGGCGGTGGCCGATGGCCCAGACGCCAGCCGATCCGGCCGAGCGTCAGGACCAGCACGGTGATGCCGATCGCCTTGTGCGCCGGCATCGATCCGCCGATCAGGCCGATCCAGAGGTTGACCAGCACCAGCGCCGCGATCGTCCAGTGGAACAGGATCGCGATGCCGGAATAGCGCCCTCCCTGGATCGGCCGGACCGTCATCAGAAGGTTGGGACCGCGACCGGCTGCGGCTGCACCTTGCCCTGCTGCATCTGGCGCGCGAAAATGTCGCGCATCAGCGACAGCGAGAACAGATGGGCGAAGATCAGCGGCAACATGCCCGACTGCTGCATTTTGTGCAGCTGATCGCCGCGCAGTTCGTTCAGCTTTTCCTCGGACACCATCTGGAAGCCGCGGTACACGAAGGGCTGGTCGTTGCCTTCCTGCTGGATAGCGACTTCGCCGTCCATCAGCAGGCCCAGTTCCTTGATCTCCTTCATGAACATGCCGGTGCGCTGCCCGGCCTGTTCGAACTGTTCGTTAAAGGCGAGGATCTGCTTGGTCACTTCGCTCGGCTGGTCGCCGTCGAACAGCGGCTCGCCATCCTCGAACGGGCCGATGACGTCCGACGTCGGGTCGAAGCACAGCGACAGGTCCTCCGAGTCGGGACGCAGCCGGGCGAGCAGATACGGATAACGGCGGATATAGGCCGGGATATAGGTGTCGAGGTCGCGCAGGCGGCCGTCATCGTCGAGGAAGGTGTTGACGCCTTCGTTCAGGCCCATCAGCGCCAGCGGCACGGGGTCGTCACCGACCGAGAACACGATCGGCATCCGGCGCTGCACCAGCGGGAATTCCTCGACCGTGACGGGGATCGCGTGCTGCCCGACCAGGAACGGCGCGGTTTCGCTCGCGCGGACCTTCCAGTTGGCATGCGTCTGGCTCGAAAGCGGTTCGAGCTGGTTGTAGAACAGCGGAAGCGATTGATTCTGCGGCGCGCTGGCCATTTCAGGGTCTCCAGATACTCTATAGTCGGCCCGGCGATACCATGCCGGGCGGCCGCCCCCCCGGGCGAGCCTCGACCCCCACGTCTATGGATTGGCGCTGCGGGGTGCAAGCGATACGAGCTTGCCGGGATTGAACAGGTTCAGCGGGTCCAGGCCGCTCTTGATCCCGCGCAACGCCGCCAGCCGGGCGGGCGGGCCGAGTCGCTCCAGTTCGCCACGCTTCATCTGGCCGATGCCGTGTTCGGCCGAGATCGATCCCCCCGCCGCCGTCACCGCATCATGGACGAAGCGGGTGATGACCGGCGCATCCTCGGCATACCAGCGCGCCGGGTCCGCCCCGACCGGCGCGCGGACGTGGAAATGGACATTGCCGTCGCCGAGATGGCCGAAGGCGGTGGCGTGAGTCCTGGGGAAGCGCGCTTCGGCCGCCGCCGCCGCCTCGACCATGAAGCGCGGCATCGTGTCGACCGGCACCGAAATATCATGCTGTACCGCCGGGCCGGTCGACTTTTCCGCCGCCGACAGCGAATCGCGCAGCGTCCAGAAGGCTTCGGCCTGCGCCTCACTGCTCGCCAGCACCGCATCGGCGACAAGTCCCGCCTCGACGCCATCGGCCAGTAATTCCTCCAGCAGCGGCGCCGGCGGCAATTCGCCGGGGGCGGCGACCGCCTCGATCAGCAACTGCCATGGATACTGGCCGGACAGCGGCGCGCGGGCGCCCGGCAGATGGGCGACTGCCAGCGCCAGCGTGTCGGCGGGGATGATCTCGAAGCTCTCGATCCGGTCGGTCGCCGCCTGCATCCGCCGCAACAGGTCCAGCCCGGCCTGCGGGTCGGCGATACCGGCCCACGCCACCGCCCGCTCGGCGATCGCGGGCACCAGCCTGAGCGTCGCGGCGGTGACGATCCCCAGCGTCCCCTCCGCCCCGACCAGCAATTGCGTCAGGTCGTAGCCGCGATTGTCCTTGGGCAGCGCGGCGAGGCCGCCATGGACCGTCCCGTCGGGCAGCACCGCCTCGATCCCCAGCACCAGCCGGCGCATATTACCCCAGCGCAGCACCTGCGTACCGCCGGCATTGGTCGACACCAATCCGCCGATGGTGGCGCTGCCCCGCGCGCCCAGAGTCAGCGGGAAACGCTGCCCCGCCGCTGCCGCCGCCTCGTGCAGATGTTGCAGGATGACGCCGGCCTCGGCCACGGCCTGCCCATCGGACACCTGGCGAATTCGGTTCAGTCGGCGCAGCGACAGCAACACCGCCGATCCATCGGCCGGCGGGGTCGCGCCACCGACCATCGAGGTGTTGCCGCCCTGCGGCACCAGCGCGACACCGTGCCGCCCGGCCAGCGCGACCACGCCTGCAACCTCGGCGGCATCCGCCGGCTCGAACAGCGCCGCGCTGATCCCGTGATAACGCCCGCGCCAGTCGGTCAACCACGGCGCGATCCGATCGGCATCGGTGGTCACGATCCGGTCGCCGAACGCAGCCCGCGCATCGGCGACCATGGCGGCTATGGCGTCGGTCGTCATCCGAAGGGGTTAGCATCCCGATCCCCCTTGCCGCCAGTTCATCTGCGGTTAAATTCCGGCATAGGATGATATCCTCGTGACCGCACTGCCGCTTTCCGCAGCGACCATGATGTTGCTCCTGCTCGCCCTGCCCGGCGCGGCACAGCGTCGTCCTGCCGAGGCGCCGCCGACGACGACCGTTCGGACCGAGGTGCGGGTACAGCGCGTGATCCTGCGCGTGCCGCGTGCGCCCTTCGCCCCCGTGTCCTACAGCGCGCCCCGCGCGCTTCCGCCCATCCAATGGGTCGAGAAGCGCACCGACCGCTGCGTACCGCTGCAGAATCTGGCGGCGGTGACGATCAGCCGCACCGACAGCGTCGACCTGCTGCTCAGCAGCGGCGGCCGCCTGCGCGCGCGGTTGGCCGACGATTGCCCTTCGCTCGATTTCGTGTCGGGCCTCTATATCAAGCCGAGCGGCGACGGGCGGATGTGCGCGTCGCGCGACGTCATCCGGTCGCGTTCGGGTGGCCAGTGCCGCATCGCCGCGTTCCGGGCGCTGGTCCCGGCGCGCTGACCCACGGAAAACTTGACTTTTCCGGTGTTTTTCGCAAGGGCCGGTCGGATTTATCGGAGCGCGGTCGTGTTGCGTTCCCCAGCCATGGAATCGCAATGACCTTTGCCGATCTCGGCCTGTCCGACGAACTGCTGCGTTCCGTCAACGATTCGGGCTATACCGAACCGACCCCGATCCAGGCGGCGGCGATCCCGTCGGTCCTGATGATGCGCGATCTGGTCGCCATTGCCCAGACCGGCACCGGCAAGACCGCGTCGTTCGTGCTGCCGATGATCGACATCCTGGCGCAGGGGCGCAGCCGGGCGCGGATGCCGCGTTCGCTGATCCTCGAACCGACGCGCGAACTGGCCGCGCAGGTCGCCGAGAATTTCGAGAAGTATGGCGCTAACCACAAGCTTTCGATGGCGCTGCTGATCGGCGGCGTGTCGATGGGCGACCAGCTGGCCGCGCTGGAAAAGGGCGTCGACGTGCTGATCGCGACGCCGGGCCGGCTGATGGACCTGTTTACGCGCGGCAAAATCCTGCTGACCGGCTGTTCGATGCTGGTCATCGACGAAGCCGACCGGATGCTCGACATGGGGTTCATCCCCGATATCGAGGAAATCTGCACCAAGCTGCCCAAACAGCGCCAGACGCTGCTGTTTTCGGCCACCATGCCGCCGCCGATCAAGAAGCTGGCCGACAAGTTCCTCGACAATCCCAAGACGATCGAGGTAGCCCGTCCCGCCACCACCAACACCAACATCACCCAGCATGTCGTGCCGGTCGCGCCCGCGAAGAAGCGCGACGTGCTGCGCAAGCTGCTGGCGCAGGAAGACGTTCGCACCGCGATCATCTTCTGCAACCGCAAGACGACGGTGCGCGAACTGAACAAGAGCCTGCAGCGCGCCCGGTTCCGCTCGGCCGAAATCCATGGCGACATGGACCAGTCGGCGCGCATCGCCGAACTGGAACGCTTCAAGCAGGGCGACGTGTCGATCCTCGTCGCGTCGGACGTCGCCGCGCGCGGTCTGGACGTGAAGGGCGTCAGCCACGTCTTCAACTTCGACGCGCCGTGGCACCCGGACGATTATGTCCACCGCATCGGCCGCACCGGTCGTGGCGGCGCGACCGGGGTCGCCTACACGTTGGTCGCGCCGGACGATGCCGAGAATATCGCCAATATCGAAAAGCTGACCGGGCAGAAGATTCCGGTGCTCGACATGGGCAGCGCGCCCACCGAAGACGCGCCCGAGCCGGAGGTGGTCGAGGAAGCACCGCGCCGTGGCCGTCGTCGCCCCGCCGCCGAAGCCGAAGCAGTGCCTGCCCGCAGCCCCCGCCCGGAGCGCGACGAACGGCCGGCCCGCGAGGAGCGCCGCCCCCGCCGCGAGCGCGAAGAACGCTACGACGAACGCCGCGGCGAGCGCCCCGCCCGCTATGTCCAACAGGACGCGGTCGAGGACGGCGCATGGAACGGCCCCTTCCCCGCCTTCCTGAACGTCCGCATCCCCGGCTGATCGCCGTGGACGACGATCCGTTCGAAACGGTCGCGGTACAGGCGATCGAAAGCCCGTGCGTGCTGGTCTGTTCGATCGATGCCGCCACTGGCTGGTGCCTCGGCTGCGGGCGCACCCGTGACGAGATCGCGCGCTGGACCGCGATCGATTCCGACGCGCGCCGCGCGGTGATGGCGGTGCTGCCGCAGCGGATGGCCGTTCTGGAGCAATAGCTTAGGCGGACCCTGGGCGCAGCCCATGCGTTGAGCGCGCGATCTGTAAGCCCTGGGAGTATCGTCATGGCCGTCACGCTCAAGCCGCTATCCGAACAGACCATCGTCATTACCGGCGCCTCGTCCGGCATCGGTCTCGCCACCGCCCGCCGCGCCGCACGCGAGGGCGCCCGCGTCCTGTTGGTCGCCCGCAACGAGGACGCATTGCGCGAGGCGGTCGAGGGGATCCGCCTGCGTGGCGGCAAGGCCGACCACCTCGCCATCGACGTTACCGCTGCCGATGCGCCCGAACGGATCGGGGCGAAGGCGCGCGAAGCGTTCGGCGGGTTCGACACCTGGGTCAACGATGCCGCCGTCGCGCTCTATGCCCGGCTGGAGGAAACCAGCGTCGACGAACAGCGCCGGGTGTTCGATGTCGGCTATTTCGCGATGGTCGCCGCGTCGCTCTATGCCGCGCGCGAACTGACCGCGCGCGGGGGTGGTGCGATCGTCAATATCGGATCGATCCTGTCGGACCGTTCGGTTCCGGTGCAGGGCGCGTACAGCGCGATGAAGCATGCGGTGCAGGGCTTTACCGAAGCCTTCCGCATGGAGATCGAGGCCGATGGCAAGCCGGTATCGGTGACCTTGGTCAAACCGGCGGCGATCGACACCCCCTATCCCGAACATGCCCGCAACCGCATGGATCAGCCCGCGCGCGTACCGCCCGTCGTCTATGATCCCGAACTGGTGGCCAAGGCGATCTGCTTTGCCGCCGCGCATCAGAAGCGCGACCTGACCGTCGGCGGGACCGGCATGGCGATGACCAAGATGAGCAACCTGCTGCCGCGCAGCGCCGACCGGTTCATGGAGAAATTCTTCAAGGAAGAGGCGCAGACCACCGACACCCCCGCCACGCCGGGTGCCAAGGACAATCTGTACGAGCCGCGCGCCGATGGCCGCGCCCGGTCGAATCAGGACCATTATGTCCGCAAGCAGAGCCTGGCGCTCGAAGCGCAGATGCGGCCGTGGACGACCGCAGCGCTGCTCGGCGGGATCGGCGTAGCGGCGGGCATGCTGCTGTCGCTGCGCGGATCGACGCCGCGTCGGCGGAATGACGAACCGAAGCTGCTCCCCCCGCCCCGCGCGCATCAGGCGGACGGCACCGATGCCAGCGCGTCCTATGCCGCCGGGATTGCCGATGAAGGGACGGTTCCCGGCAGCGAGCCGGTATTCTCGGAACGCCCGGCAGGTTCGCCGGTCGCCCCGAACGCGGCGGAGATAAAGGTGGCGCAGCCGTAAGGGCGCACCCGCGCTCTGATCGTCACCCCGGGCTTGCCCCGGGGTCCCGCTTCTTGTGCTGCCGTTGGAAGGAAGCGGGACCCCGGATCAAGTCCGGGGTGACGTCCTTCTATCGAACGGTCAGCACGCCATCACTCGCCCGGGCCGCGCATCAGCTTGCGGATGAAGCCGATCACGCCGGTCTGGCGCGACCGGCGCAGGCGTTCGGCGGCGAGGATCGTCTGCACCTTGCGGAAGCAATCCTCGACATCGTCGTTGACCAGCACATAGTCATAGCCGTCCCAATGGCTGACCTCGGCCGCGGCGCGGGCCATGCGGCCCTCGATTACGTCCGCGCTGTCGGTGTTGCGCGACACGAGCCGCTGGCGCAGTTCGGCCATCGACGGCGGCAGGATGAAGACGCGCACCACATCGCCGCCAGCGATCTGGAACAATTGCTGCGCACCCTGCCAGTCGATATCGAACAGCACGTCCTTGCCGGCGCTCAGCATCGCTTCGACCGGCGCGCGCGGCGTGCCGTAGCGGTTGTCGAACACATGCGCCCATTCGAGGAATTCATGGTCGGCGACCATGCGGCGGAATTCCTCGAGATCGACGAAATGATATTCCTTGCCATCGGTCTCGCCCGGCCGGGGGGCGCGGGTGGTCGCCGACACCGACATGACGAGATCGTCCTCGGCGGCCAGCAGCTTGCGCGCAATGGTCGACTTGCCCGCGCCGGAGGGCGAGGACAGGACGAACAACACGCCGCGGCGCTTGAAACCGTGGAGGTCGGGGTCGGGCAGATGGCTCATGGACCGGCCTATTCGCGCGTACAGGCGGACGGCGTCAAGGGGCGACGGTACAAAGCCATCGCCCCTCGATCGGGTTCACACAGATGTGAAGGTCTGTCCGGCCGGTCGCGGGCGGCCCCGTCCGGCACCGGTCCGCCCGAGCCAGGCGGACCGGGTACGCGTCAGTAGCCGCGTCGCATCTTGTCCAGCTTGCGCCGGTCATAGGCCTTCTTGGCCACATAGCTGCCGCCCAGGATCATGCCGAGCGGCCCCATGCGGCGCATCGCGCTGCCCGCCAGCCAGCCCATCGCAGCACCCTTCGCACCACCACGTCCATCGCGGCGATCCATCTCACGCCCGACGAGCGCGCCGATAATCCGTCCGATCATGCTGCATCCTCCGTTTCGAAGAGTTGTTCCTTCAGTTCGGCGGCACCGCGCAATACGGCCCAGCCGACCGCATAGGTTATCGCCATGGGCACGACGACTTTCAGTACATTGGCGACAATGGCACCCTTGATCGCACCATCGACGCTCGAATCATCGTCGCCGCTCATCTTGTCGATGGCCGCTCCGACCAATGCGCCTATCGTCGTCGCACCCATATTTTCCTCACCGAAGTTATACGGTTACAGCGCAGGAAGCGCCCGGATGTTCCCTGTCGGCGCACCATCGGCGCCACGCCCTCACCCCATCGCCGACGCCAAAGTTCACTAAGTTCACACTCACCGCGTTTTCGCAGCCTCGCGCGCCACGGTCGTCAAACAATGGCAAACCAACTCGGCACGACAATCCCCAGCAGGCAGCATGGCATTCGTCCGCCGTGTAGGAAAGCGGCCGGCAATAGCGGCTATCCGACCATCGTCTCCGGCCGGACCAGCCGGTCGAACGTCGCCTCGTCGACCAGTCCCAGCGCCAGTCCCGCCTCGCGCAGCGTCAGCCCTTCGCCATGGGCGTGTTTGGCGATCTTGGCGGCATTGTCATAGCCGATCTCGGGCGCCAGCGCGGTGACCAGCATCAGCGAGCGTTCGACCAGTTCGCCGATCCGCGCGCGGTTCGGTTCGATCCCGTCGACGCAACGCTCGGCAAAGCTGGTCATGCCGATCGCCAGCAGATCGATCGATCGCAAAACCGCCGCGCCGATCAGCGGCTTGAACACGTTCAGCTCCAGATGCCCCTGCATGCCGCCGACCGTCACCGACAGGTGATTGCCCATCACCTGCGCGGCGACCATCGTCAGCATCTCGCACTGGGTCGGGTTGACCTTGCCCGGCATGATCGAGCTGCCCGGTTCGTTGGCGGGCAGATCGATCTCGCCCAGCCCGGAGCGCGGGCCGGACCCCAGCAGGCGGATGTCGTTGGCGATCTTGGTCAGCGCCACCGCCAGCGTGTTGAGCGTGCCCGACAGTTGCACGAGCGGGTCGTTCGACGCGAGAGCCTCGAACTTGTTGGGCGCGGTGACGAAGGCATGGCCGGTGATCGCCGCGATTTCCGCCGCAACCGCCTCGGCGAACCCCGCCGCGGCGTTAAGGCCGGTGCCGACCGCCGTGCCGCCCTGCGCCAGGCGCAACAGATCGCCTTCCGCCGACCGCAACCGGCGATAGGCGTCGCGCAACTGCGCGACATAGCCCGAAAACTCCTGACCCAGCGTCAGCGGCGTTGCGTCCTGCAAATGAGTGCGGCCGATCTTGACGATATCTGCCCAGTCCCGTGCCTTGGCCTCCAGCGATCCTGCGAGACGATCGAGCGCCGGGAGCAGGTCGCGGTTGAGCGCCACCACCGCCGCGACATGCAGCGCGGTCGGGAAGCTGTCGTTCGACGACTGGCCCTTGTTGACGTGATCGTTCGGATGGACCGGCGATTTGCCGCCGCGCTTGCCCGTCAGCGCTTCGTTGGCGCGGCCGGCGATGACTTCGTTGGCGTTCATGTTCGACTGGGTGCCGCTGCCGGTCTGCCAGATGACCAGCGGGAACTGGTCGTCGAGCCTGCCGGCGATCACCTCGCCCGCCGCCGCCTCGATCGCGTCGGCGAGTGTGGCGTCGAGGCCATGGGCACGGTTCACCCGCGCTGCCGCCTGCTTCACGATGGCGAGGGCATGGACGATGCCGATCGGCATTCGTTCGGACGGGGGGAACGGGAAATTCTCGATCGATCGTTCGGTCTGCGCACCCCAGTAAGCGGCGGCGGGAACCTCGATCGCGCCGATCGAGTCGGTTTCGGTACGGGTATCGGTCATGCCGACAAAAACCCGTGGCCGCGTCAGTCGATCCGTTTCGACAGGAAGAAGCGCGCGTGGCCCGGCGGAAAATCGTCGATCGTGCCGAAATGGCCGAACCCCAGCTTTTCGTAGAAGCCGCGCGCCTGGAAACTGAAGGTGTCGAGCCAGATGCCGATGCATCCTGCATCCCGCGCCAGCGTCTCGGCCCGCTGCATCAGCTCGCGGCCGATGCCCTGCCGCTTATGGTCGGGCGATACCGCCAGAAATTCGACGAACAGCCAGCGATAGCCGATCTTGCCCCACAGTCCGCCGGTGATCGTGCCGGCGTCGTCCCGGACGACGATCGCCACCTGCTGCCGTTCGGTCGGCCCGACCGAGGCTTCGTTATGCGCGACCAGGATGCGCAGGATCGCGTCGCGCTCGGCCTCGCCGGGCGAAGCGACGATCTCGATCGTCACTTCTTGCGCTTGAAATCCACCGCGACGACGTTCGACCCGTCCTCGCTGGTCGCGATCGGCGCGTCGTTTTCGGGCGGGTCGTGCGGTTCGGGTTCGTCGCCCGGCTCGTCATTCGCCTGAAAGCGCAGTTCGAAATTGACCGCGGGATCGTGGAAGCCGGTGATCGCGGCATAGGGGATGACGAGGGTCGACGGGATGCCGCCGAAGCTCAAACCCACCGAAAAGCGTTCACCATCGACGGTCAGGTCCCAGAAGCGATGCTGGATGACGATCGTCATCTCGTCCGGAAAGCGTTCGATCAGCCGCTTGGGGATGTCGACGCCGGGGGCCTGGGTCTTGAAGGTGATATAGAAGTGATGCTCGCCCGGCAGCGCGCCGGTGGCGGACACCTGCCCGAGGACGCGGCCGACGACGGCGCGCAGGGCTTCCTGGACGATCTCGTCATAAGGGATCAGGCTGTCTGCGACGGGCTGGCTCATGGCGCCTTGGGTAGCGGCGTTTGCCGGTCCGTCAAGATTCGTTGCGTTGCATGGGCCCCGCCACACGCTATGGAGACGCCCATGCGCATTGCCACCATCGCCCGCACGACCAGCGAGACGTCGATCGACGTCACGGTCAATCTCGACGGTACCGGCATCTATGACGTGTCGACCGGGGTCGGATTCTTCGACCATATGCTCGAACAGCTGTCGCGGCATTCGCTGATCGACCTGACCGTGCGGACCAAGGGCGACCTGCATATCGATGCGCACCACACGGTCGAGGATACCGGCATCGCGATCGGCGAGGCGTTCGCCAAGGCGCTGGGCGACAAGCGCGGCATCCGCCGCTATGGCGACGCGCTGTCGCCGATGGACGAGACGCTGACCCGCGTGGCATTGGACATTTCCGGCCGTCCGTGGCTGGTGTGGAAGGTGCAGTTCACCCAGGCGCAGCTCGGCACGATGGATACCGAGATGTTCGGCCATTTCTGCCACAGCTTCGCCCAGGCCGCCGGCATCACGCTGCATGTCGAGACGCTGTACGGCACCAACAACCACCATATCGCCGAGAGCATCTTCAAGGGGCTGGCGCGCGCCCTGCGCACCGCGACCGAGATCGACCCGCGCAAGGCCGATGCCATCCCGTCGACCAAGGGAGTATTGTGACATGGTAGCCCGTCCGATGCAGCCGATGTGCCTGGCAATGCTGAGCTATGTGAAGCCGCTGGACGAAGTCGACGTCCACCGCGACGCGCATGTCGCGTGGATCAAGGCGGCGATGGACGAGGGCACGATGCTGCTGGCCGGGCGTCGCAACCCGCCGACCGGCGGCGTGCTGCTGTTCCGGGGGGAAGAAGACGCGGTGCGCGCGGTTGCCGAGACCGATCCGTTCGTGGTCAACGGCGTCGCCACGGTCGAGGTCGTCGCCTTCACCATGACGCTGGCGATGGACCAGATCGGCCAGCTGTTTTGATCGCACTGATCGATTACGGCGCGGGCAATCTCCAGTCGGTCGCCAATGCGCTGAAGGCAGCGGGTGCGGCCGATCTGGCGATTACCGCCGACCCCGATGCGGTCGCGAAGGCCGACCGGATCGTGCTGCCCGGCGTCGGCGCCTTTGCCGCGTGCATGAACGGGCTGACCGCGATCCCCGGCATGGTCGAGGCGATGCGGTCGCGGGTGCTGGACGGCGGCGTGCCGTTTCTGGGCGTGTGCGTCGGCATGCAGTTGTTGGCGACTACCGGCGAGGAGTTCGGCAGCCATGCCGGCCTCGGCTGGATCGAAGGCACCGTCCGTCGCCTGACCCCCGCCCCCGGCGTCACCGTGCCGCATATGGGCTGGAACGACGTGGTGCCGGTCCGCGAGCACCCGCTGCTGATGCCCGGCGAAGCCTATTTCCTGCACAGCTATGCGTTCGAGGGCGAGGATGTACTGGCCACGACCGACCATGGCGGCCCGGTGACCGCGGCGATCGGCCGCGACAACATCCTCGGCGCGCAGTTCCACCCCGAAAAGAGCCAGCGCTACGGATTGGCGCTGCTGGAGAGGTTTCTCGAATGGCGTCCCTGACGGTTTTTCCGGCAATCGACCTCAAAGGCGGACAGGTCGTCCGTCTGGCCGAGGGCGATATGGACCGTGCCACGGTCTATGGCGACGATCCCGCGCATCAGGCGACATTGTTCGCCGATGCGGGGGCGGATCATCTGCACGTCGTCGATCTGGACGGCGCCTTTGCCGGACAGTCGGTCAATGGCGATGCGGTGGCGGGTATCCTCAAGGCGTTTCCGGGCCGGGTGCAGCTGGGCGGCGGCATCCGCAACCGCGCCAATGTCGACCGCTGGCTCGACCTCGGCGTCGCGCGGGTCGTGATCGGCACCGCCGCGCTGGAAGACCCCGATTTCGTGCGCGAAGCCGCCGCCGCCTGTCCGGGGCGGATCGTGGTGGCGGTCGACGCATGGGACGGCATGGTCGCGACGCGCGGCTGGGCGGATGTGTCGACGGTGTCGGTCACCGAGCTCGCCCGCCGGTTCGAGGATGCCGGCGTCGCTGCTGTCCTGTTCACCGATGTCGGGCGCGATGGGATGCTGAAAGGTTGCAATGTCGAGGCGACTGCCGCGCTGGCCGCCGCCGTATCGATCCCGGTCATCGCCAGCGGCGGGGTCGCGGGGATCGAGGACATCCATGCGCTGAAGGGCAAGCCCGGCATCGAAGGCGTCATCACCGGCCGGGCGCTGTATGACGGTCGCCTCGAACTCGCCGAAGCGATCCGGGTCGCTGCCGCATGACGGTGCGGGCGCGGGTCATTCCCTGCCTCGACGTCCATGCCGGGCGGGTGGTGAAGGGCGTGAACTTCGTCGAACTGCGCGATGCCGGCGATCCGGTCGAGCAGGCGCGCGCCTATGATGCGGCGGGCGCGGACGAACTGACGTTCCTCGATATCGGCGCCAGCCATGAAGGGCGCGACACGATCATCGACGTGGTGCGGCGGACGGCGGAGGTGTGCTTCATGCCGCTGACCGTGGGGGGCGGCGTGCGATCGCCCGACGATGCCCGCGCGCTGCTGCTGGCCGGGGCGGACAAGGTCGCGGTCAATTCCGCCGCCGTGGCACGGCCCGAACTGGTGGCGGACATCGCCGACCGCTTCGGCAGCCAGTGCGTCACCGCCTCGGTCGATGCCCGCCGGGTCGAGGGGCGCTGGGAAGTGTTCACCCATGGCGGTCGCCGCGCGACGGGGATCGATGCGGTCGAACATGCGCTGAAACTAGCGGAACTGGGTGCGGGCGAATTGCTGGTGACGTCGATGGACCGCGACGGGACGCGCGACGGCTATGACCTCAACCTGATCCGGACGATCGCCGACGCCGTGTCGGTGCCGGTGGTGGCGTCGGGCGGGGTCGGTACGCTCGACCATCTGGTCGCGGGCGTGACGCAGGGACATGCCAGCGCGGTGCTGGCGGCGTCGATCTTTCATTTCGGGGAAGCGTCGGTGGCGGACGCGCACGCCGCGCTGGCGGCGGCTGGGGTGCCGGTACGGTCGCACTAAGATCCTCCCCGTGCCGGGGAGGATTTTCAGGCCTCGCAAAACCCCCTACAGCCGCCCCATGGCCACTACCGCCCTCGCCGCCCATTCGGGCATTGCGCCGCCCCGCGAAGGCTTTGCCTTTTCCGACGTCGCGACGTTCGTCGCCTTCGTCTTCATGGTGGTGCTGGCGCGGCGGGCGATCCGCAATCGGCAACGCAGGAACAGGGACTGACATGGACGCCTTCGACCGGCTCGAATCGGTGATCGCCAGCCGGATCGGCGGCGATCCCACCCAATCCTATGTCGCGAAGCTGCACGCGCGCGGCACGGCGAAGATCGCGCAGAAGGTCGGCGAGGAAGCGGTCGAATGCGTCATCGCGGCGTGCGGCAACGACCGCGCCGGGCTGATCGGCGAGGCCGCAGACCTGATATTCCACCTGACGCTGCTGCTGCAGACCCAGGGCATCGCGCTGGACGATGTCCGCGCTGAACTGACCCGCCGCGACGGGCTGTCGGGCATCGCTGAAAAAGCGTCCCGTCCCAAGGAGTAAGTCCATGCCGATCGACGCGACCCAGCCCTATGACGCCGACAATATCTTCGCCCGCATCCTGCGCGGGGAGATACCGGCCAAGCGGGTATATGAGGACGAACATGCCCTCGCCTTTCATGATATCGCCCCGCAGGCGCCGGTGCATGTGCTGGTGATCCCCAAGGGCGCTTATGTGTCGTGGGACGATTTTTCCGCCCGCGCACCCGATGCCGAAATCGCAGGATTCGTCCGCGCCGTGGGCCATGTCGCGCGCGAGCATGGGCTGGTCGAACCGGGCTATCGCCTGCTCGCCAATATCGGCGGACATGGCGGACAGGAGGTGCCGCACCTGCACGTCCATCTGTTCGGCGGCGCGCCGCTGGGACCGATGCTGGCGCGATAGGACAGCTTTATTGCACGAAAGGAATTGCGCGGGGCGGATTTGCGGGTAGGTTTACGCCTTTGTAATCTCGCGGCCCCGCAAGAAGGCGCCGCGTTTGGGGGGCCTGCATGATTTTTGGCCGTATCAAGCCACTCGATGCGATCCTTGCGACCGCAGAGAAGAAATCGCTTACCCGCACCCTGGGTGCGTTCCAGCTGACCATGCTGGGCGTCGGCGCCATCATCGGCACCGGCATCTTCGTTCTGACCGCCGAAGCCGCGCAGAAGGCGGGACCAGGCATGATGATCTCGTTCATCATCGCCGGCCTCGTCTGCGCGGTCGCCGCCCTGTGCTACGCCGAAATGTCGTCGATGGTCCCGGTATCGGGATCGGCCTATACCTACAGCTATGCCGTCATGGGCGAGATGCTGGCCTGGATGGTCGGCTGGGCGCTGGTGCTAGAATATGCGGTCGCCGCCGGTGCCGTATCGGTCGGCTGGTCGGGCTATTTCGTCGGGTTGCTCAGGGAATTTGCCGGTATCGACCTGCCCACCGCGCTGACGCTCGGCCCGATCGATGGCGGCATCATCAACGTGCCTGCCTTCATCATCGCGCTGCTCGTCACCTGGCTGCTGGTGATCGGGACCAAGGAATCGGCGTTCATCAACGCGATCCTCGTCGCGGTGAAGATCGGTGCGCTGATCCTGTTCTGCGCGCTGGCGCTGCCGGTGATGCAGTCGAAGAATTTCGAGCCGTTCGCGCCGTTGGGCTTCGGTGGCATTTCCGCCGCCGCCGCGTCGATCTTCTTCGCATATGTCGGGTTCGACGCGGTGTCGACCGCGGCCGAGGAGACGAAGAACCCGCAACGCAACATGCCGATCGGCCTGATCGGCAGCCTTGCCATCTGCACCATCTTCTACATCCTCGTCGCTGCCGGCGTCATCGGCACGGTCGGCGCGCAGCCGCTGGTCGATGCCGCGGGCAAGGGCATCGCGCCGGGCAGCACCGAACTGGCCGCCGCCTGCGCCAATATCGGCAGCCAGGCCGTCGTCTGCTCGAAGGAAGCGCTGGCATGGACGCTGCGCGAGATCGGCTGGCAGCAGGTCGGCAACCTGATCGGCCTCGCCGCCGGGCTGGCGCTGCCCAGCGTCGTGCTGATGATGATGTTCGGCCAGACACGCATCTTCTTCGTGATGAGCCGTGACGGTCTGCTCCCGGCCAAGCTGTCGAAGGTGCACCCGAAATACGGCACGCCGCATGTGGTGACGATCATCACCGGCGTGTTCGTCGCCTTCTTCGCCGCACTGTTCCCGGTCGGGGCGCTGGCCGATATCTCGAACTCGGGCACGCTGTTCGCGTTCGCCATGGTCGCGATCGCGGTGCTGGTGCTGCGCAAGACCGATCCGAACCGTCGCCGTCCGTTCCGCACCCCGGCGGTCATGGTCGTCGCTCCGCTGGCGGTCGCCGGCTGCATCTACCTGTTCTTCAGCCTGTCCTTCTACACGCTGGCGCTGTTCTTCGGCTGGGCGTTCTTCGGGCTGCTGGTGTATTTCGGCTATAGCCGCTCGCGCAGCCATGTCGGCCGCGGCATCGTCGACACCCATGAGGACGATGCGGGCGTTCCGCCCCTGCCGGTGCCGCCGCTGCCGGGCGGTCCCAAGGACTGATCGGCAACGACGCTTCGATACAGGAAGGGCCGGGGAATCGCTTCCCCGGCCCTTTCTTTTTGTCGGTGATGGATGGGCGGATCAGCCGTCCAGCTTGTCGGCCATCAGCTTCGTCAGGTCGACCTCGGGACGCGCCCCATAGTGCGAGATGATCTCGGCGGCGCACAGCGCACCGAGCTTCAGCGAGCGTTCGATGTCATAGCCGTGCGACTGGCCGTGCAGGAAGCCGGCGGCGAACAGGTCGCCCGCGCCGGTCGTGTCGACCACGCGCTCGATCGGCTGCGCGGGCACGCTGGTCCGCTGGCCTTCGGTCACCGCGATGGCGCCATGTTCGCCGCGCGTGACGACCAGCACCGGCACCTGGCCGGCGATCTTGTCCACCGCCGCGTCGAAGTCCTCGACCTTCGCCAGCGCGAGCAGCTCGTTCTCGTTGGCGAAGAGGATGTCGACCTGCCCCTCGGCGATCAGCGCGCGGAAGTCGTCGCCGTGGCGCGAGATGCAGAAGGTGTCCGACAGGGTGAAGGCGACCTTGCGCCCGGCATCGCGTGCGATGCGGATGCCGGCGCGCATCGCGGCGCGCGGCTCTTCCGGGTCCCACAGATAGCCTTCGAGATACAGGATCGCGCCGCTGGCGATCAGGTCGGCATCCAGCGCCGCTTCGGGCAGGAACTGCGACGCGCCGAGAAAGGTGTTCATCGTGCGCTGCCCATCGGGCGTGACGAAGATCATGCAGCGCGCGGTCGCCGGCTCGCCCGCACGCACAGCGGTGTCGAAGCGGACGCCGGCGGCGCGGATGTCATGCGCGAATACCGCCCCCAGCTGATCGTCGGCGACCTGCCCGATGAAGCCGGTCTTGCCGCCCAGCGCGGCGATGCCGGCAACGGTGTTCGCGGCCGACCCGCCCGACACTTCGCGGCCCGGGCCCATCTTGGCATAGAGCGCGTCGGCATCGGCCGGCGAGAAGACGAGCTGCATCGACCCCTTGGTCATGCCCTCCGCTGCAAGGAACGCGTCGTCGGACTGGGCAAGGATATCGACGATGGCGTTGCCGATCGCAACGACGTCGAGCGTGGGCTGGGTCAATCAAGGTCTCCGAAGAATATCGCCCGGCGACGTCGCGCGGACATTGGTTCGGGCGTTAGCCAGCGGCGCGCGCGCTAGCAAGCGGCAGTCCGGTCGGGCGTTGACGCGCCCTCTGCGCGCCACCATCGTCGGGTGCATGATCGAGAGCTTTTTCCTGTCCGTCGCGCAGCTTGGCGACCGTGCGTTCCTGCGGGTGCTGGCGAAATCGCTGGCGCTCACCCTGGTCCTGCTGGCACTGGTCGGTGCCGGGCTCGCGTGGGGGGCGCATTGGGCGGTGGCGGACTGGTTCGTGATGGGCGACGATGCCGGCGCGCTGGCGGCGATCGCCGCCGGGATCGCGGCGATCGGCCTCGCGTGGCTGCTGTTCCGCGTCGTCGCGATCGCCGTCATCGGCCTGTTCGCCGACGAGGTGGTCGAAGCGGTCGAGGCGAAACATTATCCCGCCGCGCTGGCGAGCGCACGGCCCGTCCCGCTTGGCCGGTCGCTGGCGATGAGTGGCAAGTCGGTGGTGCGGACGGTGCTGGTGAACCTGTTCTTCGTGCCGCTCTACCTGCTGTTGCTGGCGACGGGCATCGGGACGGCGGCGGTGTTCTTCGTCGTCAATGGATGGCTGCTGGGGCGCGACCTGTCGGACATGGTCGCGGCGCGCCATTTGCCGCCCCCGGCGATGGCCGCCGAACGTTCCGCCAGCGGCGGGCGGCGGTTTCTTCTGGGACTCGTGGGAACCGGATTGCTGTTGATACCGTTTGTGAATTTCGTTGCGCCGCTGATCGGCGCCGCGATGGCGACGCATGGGTTTCATCGTCGCCGTAGATAAGGGGGTGGGAATGCGTAGCGTTGGGATCGGCGTAGCCTTGGCGCTGACCGTTTCCGCCTGTGCCACGCCCGGTCCCGTCGTTCGTCAGAACGCCCTGCCCGCACCGCCGACGCCAAGCTATGGCACGATCGGCCTCGAACGGGTCATGGGCCAGAATGCCAATGCCCTGACCCAGCTGCTCGGCCAGCCCCTGCTCGACCTGACCGAAGGCGCCGGCCGCAAGCTGCAGTTCGGATCGAATATCTGCGTCCTCGACGCCTATCTCTATGCCCCCCAGCAAGGCGGTGTCCCGGTGGTGCGTCACGTCGACGCCCGCCAGCGCACCGGCGCGCCGATCGACCGCGCGAGCTGCGTCGCGGCGCTGACGCGCAAGGGGGGCGGACGCTGACCCGAACCGATGCGGCCGACCCGATCCAGTCGTTACGCGCATCCCGATATCTATTGTCCCTTTCACGCAGGAAAGTTCTACCATGTCCAAGATCGTTCCCGTGATCCTGTCCGGCGGATCCGGTACGCGCCTGTGGCCCATGTCGACGCCGGAAACGCCCAAGCAGATGCTGGCGCTGACTGCCGAATCGACCATGTTGCAGCTGACCGCGCAGCGCGCCATCGGTGACGGCTTCGACGCCCCGATCGTCGTCGCCAACCGGCGGCACGCCGACATGATCGACGCCCAGTTGCGCGTCATCAAGTCCTCGCCCAGTGCGATCATCCTCGAACCCGCCGGGCGCAATACCGCCCCGGCGATCGCCCTTGCCGCCCTGGCGGCGGGTGGCGGGGATGCCATTCTGCTCGTCATGCCGTCGGACCATGTCATCGCCGATGTCGATGCCTTTCACGACGCGGTGCGCCGCGCGCTGCCCAAGGTGCAGGAAGGCTGGCTCGCGACCTTCGGCATTTCGCCCGACGCGCCCGAGACCGGCTATGGCTGGATCCAGGCGGGCGAGGCGATCGCCGAGGGCGTGCACCGGGTCGCGCGCTTCGTCGAGAAGCCGCCGCTGGACGCGGCACAGGCGATGCTGGCGGCCGGCGACCATGTGTGGAACGGCGGCATCTTCCTGTTCCGTGCCGACCGCTATCTGGCGGAATTGGGCCAGCACGAACCGACCATGCTGGCCGCGTGCGAACAGGCGATGCAACAGGCGACGCAGGACGGCAACCGCATCGCCCCCGATGCCGCCGAGTTCGCCCGCGCGCCGTCGCAGTCGATCGACTATGCGGTGATGGAAAAGGCCGAGCGGGTCGTCGTCGTGCCGGTCGCGATGGGCTGGAACGACCTTGGCAGCTGGGATGCGCTGCACGCGATCAGCACCCATGACGACGGCGGCAACGTGCATCATGGCGAGGTGATCGCGATCGACACCCATGACTGCCTGGTGCGCAGCGACGGCATCCGCGTGGCGATGGTCGGTGTGTCGGACCTGATCGTGGTGGCCAGCGGCAACGACCTGCTGATCCTGCCGCGCGGACGCAGCCAGGACGTCAAGAAGCTGGTCGAAGCGCTGAAATAATCCCCTACCGGTGCGGCCCGACCGCCGCGCCGATCCTGCCGGAGTAGAACATGAAGCAACTGGTAGCCTTCGACCTCGACGGAACGCTGGCCGAAAGCAAGCAGCAGCTGACCGAGGCCATGGGCGAGGCGCTGGCCGACCTGCTCGGCGTCGCGCATGTCGCGATCATTTCGGGCGGCGACTGGCCGCAGTTCGAAAAGCAGGTCGCGACCCGCCTGCCCGAACGCGCCGACCTGTCGCGGCTGTGGATGATGCCGACCAGCGGCACCAAGCTGTACACCTATGGCGACGGCCGCTGGAACACGGTCTATGCCGACCTGTTCGACGACGACACCAAGGCCAAGATTCTCGAGGCGTTCGACGCCGCGCTGGAGGCGACCGGCTTCGTTCCCGAACAGACCTGGGGCGAACGGATCGAGGATCGCGGCAGCCAAATCACCTTCTCGGCGCTGGGCCAGCAGGCACCGATCGACGCCAAGGAGCATTGGGACCCCAAGTTCGAGAAGCGCAAGATCATCCAAGCCGACCTGAAACAGCGCCTGCCGGGCCTGTCGATCAACATGGGCGGCGCGACGTCGATCGACGTCACCAAGGAAGGCGTCGACAAGGCGACCGGTCTGGCCAAGCTGGCCGATATCAGCGGCATCGCCACCGACGCCATGCTGTTCATCGGCGATGCGATCTTCCCCGGCGGCAACGACTATGCGCCCAAGGCTGCCGGCATGGACACGGTCAAGATCCGCGACCCGCAGGAAACGCTGGCGGTGATCGAGGCGATCGTCGCCTGTCAGAAGTGACCACTCGGCCCCGCCCCGCCGCGCGGCGGGGCCGATGCTTCGCACATATCGTGCCGGATTGGGGCTGAACGCGCGCCGTAAACCGTTGGGAACGGTACGGAAGCGGCGAGATGCCCGATTGCCAAGCCGTGACGAGTCGGACTAGGGCGGCGGACAAGTTATTCGGGAAGGACATCCGTTGGGCAAGCGTATCGCCGGTTTCGACGGATTGCGGGCGATCGCAGCGATTGCCGTCGTGTTCTGCCACACCGTTGCCGGGCGGACCCAGATCGGCGGCTATGCCGTCAACCTGTTCTTTGCGCTCAGCGGCTTCCTGATCCTGTCGATCCTGTACGATACGCGGCGGTCGATCGAGCGGCGCGAGATCGCGGTCGGGACCGCGCTCGGCAATTTCTGGACGCGGCGGTTCGCGCGGATCTGCCCGGTCTATTATGTCGTGCTGGCGTTCGCGCTGCCCTGGCTGGTGTCGACCGGACAGATGCCGCTGGAACACACGCCGGCCTATATCGCCTATGTCCAGAACTACCTGATCCTGTGGACCGGCGAATGGGGCGCGTTCGGCTATACCTGGACGCTGGCGGTCGAGCAGCAATTCTACGTCCTGTCGGCGGCGGCGGTGCTGCTGACCCCGTCCCAACAGCACCGCCCGTTGCTGGGCGCAATGGCGGTGATCCTGCTCGTCGCTGCGCTGGCGCTGGGGCAGATGCCGTGGCTGATCTCCGCCTTCAGCGTCGATCGGCTCCCGTTGGTCGGCTTCTCGATGGCGTCGGCCGGCGGCTGGCTGGCGCTGTCGTGGCGCGAGGGACGGTCGTTCGGCGGCCTGCTAAGCTTCCCGGCCTTTGTCGTCGCGCTCGCGATCTGCGCGGTGCTGGCGCCGATCCCGGCTGCGTGGCTGAGCGGCAACCCGATCACGCTGTTCGCGCAGCCGATCGTGCAGCTGGTCGCGGTGTGCGTGATCCTCGGCCATATCGTCACGCACCAGCAGTCGGCGGTGGTCCGCTTCCTCGACCATCGCATCCTCAAATTCTACGGGGCGATCTCGTACAGCCTGTATCTGTGCCACGGCATCCTCGCCGACCAGCTGAAGGAAATTTGGTTCGAAGCCAATCTGGGGATCGGCGTGGTCAATTTCGCGGTCGAGCGGCTGTCCTATTTCGCGTTCATCCTGGGCATTTCGACGGTGATCGCGACGCTGCTGTGGACCTATGTCGAGCGGGTTTTCCACAAGAGCCGCCCGGCCGTCCCGGCGGCACCGCTGGCGACGGCGTAGCGCCCGGTCGTCGCCGCGCCGGGCGAGGCGGTGGTCCAAAGTTCACTAAGTTCACACTAGTGCGCTGTTTGCGTCATACGCCAAGCGCTGCCGCTGGCGACCGACAAATCGACATCGAGAAAGAGCGGTAGTGCTTATGGCATCGTTGGGATGCTGTAGGACAGCCGCGATGTTTTCGAAGGGCACCCGGCGCTTCCCGAGGCGGACCCCACCCGACGGGTATCAGGTCTTGACGGTCGGTCATCAGCCGACGACCTCGGCGAACACGTCGCACCGCGAACCGGCACATTGCGGCGTGACGGTGACGACGACCGGTCCGTCGAACAGTGCGGCTGGATAATAGGTCCGCGTTTCGGCCGTCGGCAGGACGGTAAGGCCGATCCGGCGGCATGCCGCGCGATAGCGATCGAGGAGGGCAGCGGCGGACGAGGTGGTACGGTAGCTTCCCGATGCATCCTCGTTCTGCATGCCGTCGCGGTCGTGCTGGCGGAATTCGATGACCGCGCCGGCGCCGGGCGGGGCGCCGAGCTGACGGAAATAGCGGGCGGCGACCGTTTCGTCCCCCGTCCCGACGCCGCGGCGATCGGTACAGCCCGCCAGACGCTTCGCCGGTCGAACGCCGTACACCTGATATGACGGCACAGGTGCCGAATGCCGTGTGGTCGGGCAAGCGCACCGACCGCCATTCACGCCCGCCGCTCCGCCAAACGAAAAGAGCCGCGCCTCCCTTGTCGGGAGACGCGGCCCTTGTCGGCCGTCGGGCTTGACCGCTTAGGCGGCCAGCTTGCGCAGCACGTACTGGAGGATGCCGCCGTTCAGGAAATATTCCAGTTCGTTGACGGTATCGATCCGGCACTTGGTCAGGAAGGTTTCGGTCGTGCCGTCGGCGCGGACCATGATGACTTCCACGTCCTGACGCGGGCGCAGGTTGGCGACGCCCTGGATCGTGAAGGTCTCGTCGCCGGTCAGGCCGAGGGTCTGACGGGTTACGCCTTCGGCGAACTGCAGCGGCAGCACGCCCATGCCGACGAGGTTCGAACGGTGGATACGCTCGAAGCTCTCGGTGATGACCGCGCGGACGCCCAAGAGGTTGGTGCCCTTCGCCGCCCAGTCGCGCGACGAGCCGGTGCCATATTCCTTGCCGGCGATGACGACCAGCGGGGTGCCGTCGGCCTTGTGGCGCATCGCCGCGTCGTAGATCGGCATGACTTCGCCGTCATAGCGGCTCATGCCGCCTTCGACGCCGGGGACCATTTCGTTCTTGATGCGGATGTTCGCGAAGGTGCCGCGAACCATGACATTGTCGTTGCCGCGGCGGGCGCCGTAGCTGTTGAAGTCGGCGCGCGAAACCTGCCGCTCCATCAACCACTTACCCGCAGGGCTGTCCGCCTTGATCGAACCGGCGGGCGAGATGTGGTCGGTGGTGATCGAATCGCCGAGGATCGCGAGCGGCTTTGCCTCGATGATGTCGGCCACCGGGTTCGGCGTCATCGTAAGCCCCTGAAAATAGGGCGGATTGGCGATGTAGGTGCTCGCCGTCGGCCACTTGTAGGTGTCCGAGCCCTCGACCGAGATGCCCGCCCAGTGCTTGTCACCGGCATAGACGTTGCCGTAGCGCGAACGGAACATGCCGTCGTCGATGTTGGCGGCCATGAGGTCGGCGACCTCTTCGTTCGACGGCCAGATGTCCTTCAGATACACGTCCTGCCCGTCCGAGCCCTGCCCGATCGGGGTCGACACCATATCCTCGGTCACGGTGCCCTTCAGCGCATAGGCCACGACGAGCGGCGGCGAGGCGAGGAAGTTGGCGCGGACATCGGCCGACACGCGGCCTTCGAAGTTGCGGTTGCCCGACAGGACCGAGGCGGCGACGATGTCGTTGCCGTTGATCGCCGCCGAGATCGGGGCGGCCAGCGGGCCCGAATTGCCGATGCAGGTGGTGCAGCCATAGCCGACGAGGTTGAAGCCGACCGCGTCGAGATCCTGGGTCAGGCCCGCCTTGTCGAGATAATCGGTGACGACCTGGCTACCCGGGGCCAGCGACGTCTTGACCCACGGCTTGGGCTTGAGGCCGAGCTTGTTCGCCTTGCGCGCGACGAGGCCGGCGGCGACCAGCACCGACGGGTTCGAGGTGTTGGTGCAGCTGGTGATCGCGGCGATCACGACGTCGCCGTCGCCGATGTCATGGGCTTCACCCTCGACCGCGACGCGGACGGGTGCGTCCTTCTTGTACACCTTGGTCAGGTCGCCGTTGAACACGTCGTCGACGCTGGGCAGTTCGACGCGGTCCTGCGGACGCTTGGGACCGGCGAGCGACGGCACGACGGTCGACATGTCGAGTTCGAGCGTGTCGGTGAAGATCGGGTCGACGGCGTTCTCGTCGCGCCAGAAGCCGTTGGCCTTGGCATAGGCTTCGGTCAGTGCGATCACTTCCTCGGGACGCGCGGTCAGGCGCATATAGTCGATCGTCTTGTCATCGACCGGGAAGAAGCCGCAGGTCGCGCCATATTCCGGCGCCATGTTGGCGATAGTCGCACGGTCGGCGAGCGTCATCGACGACAGGCCCGGACCGTAGAATTCGACGAAGCGGCCGACCACGCCCTTGGCGCGCAGCATCTGCGTGACGGTCAGCACGAGGTCGGTGGCGGTGATGCCTTCCTGCAGCTTGCCGGTCAGCTTGAAGCCGACGACTTCCGGGATCAGCATCGACACCGGCTGGCCGAGCATCGCCGCTTCCGCTTCGATGCCGCCCACGCCCCAGCCGAGCACGCCCAGACCATTGACCATCGTCGTATGGCTGTCGGTGCCGACCAGCGTGTCGGGATAGGCGATCGTGCCCGAACCGTCGGTCGATTCCGACGACCATACCGCCTGGGCGACATATTCGAGGTTGACCTGATGGCAGATGCCGGTGCCCGGCGGCACGACCGAGAAATTGTCGAGCGCCTTCGAACCCCACTTGAGAAACTCATAGCGTTCGATGTTGCGCTGATATTCCAGCTCGACATTCTCTTCCGCCGCGGTCGGCGTGCCGAATTCGTCGACCATGACCGAGTGGTCGATGACGAGGTGGACGGGAACCTGCGGGTTGATCTTGCCCGCGTCGCCGCCGAGCGTGGTGATCGCATCACGCATCGCGGCCAGATCGACGACGCAGGGAACGCCGGTAAAGTCCTGCATCAGCACGCGCGCCGGGCGATACTGGATTTCGCGGTCCGACCGGGCATCCTTCTGCCAGTCGACGATCGCCTGCGCATCTTCGCCGGTCACGGTCACGCCGTCTTCGAAGCGGAGCATGTTCTCCAGCAGCACCTTCATCGAGAAGGGCAGCCGCGACACGTCGCCGAGCTTGGCCGACGCCTTGGCCAGCGAATAATAAGAATAGGTCTTGCCGCCGACAGTGAGCGTGTCGCGGGTGCCGAGCGTGTCCTGGCCAATGGCGGTCATGCGGATCCTTCCCAGTTGGTCGCGGGCGGGATCGATCGGCCGGGGGCCGTCGACGGAATGGCCGCCGCGGGTAGGTTATCGAGCTGTACCGGTGGCCCTTAGCAACCGGGTTCCTTCGGGGGAAGTGGGTGAATCCGCGTTCGGGACGGCAGAAGCGATCTTTATCAGATCATAAATGCTTTCGCTTTGCAATAGCGATAGTGCGGGTGCTGCGGTGCTTCGATGTTCGGCGATGACCGGGGAATGTCGTCATCGAACGGCCGGAATCCACGGACGCCGACGTTTCGGCTGGGCTCGCACCGCCAGCGTATATGGACTCCCGCCTGCGCGGGAGTGACGAACGACGAGGGAGCGGCGTTGCTGCTCCCGCGAACGGGGTATCTGGCGGACCTAGTCCTTTACCGACCATGTACGGGTCCGGCGGTCATACACGGCCGTACTGCCGATCGAGACGCTATCGGCATCCCAGTAGAGCCGGCCATTGCCCGAAAGTTCGATGGGCGCGTTCGATGCGATCACCGTGCCATCCGGCTCGATATAGCGCGCGACGACCGGTATTTCGAAGTCGCGTGTCCGCCACGCCTGCCACCGCGCCGGAGTGTAGAGTTCGACGACGCCCCGCCCGTCAGGGGCTGCCGTACGCCGGTACAGCGTCGAGCCGCCGAGCAGGTAGAGCGCGAACGACAGCAGGAGAAGCAGCGCGATGACGAGCGCGATGCGTCGATGGCGTCGGCGGATCATGCGGCAAACTCCATGATGACCGGCCGTAGCAGACGGCGCCGGCCGATCCCGCTATAGATGGTGAAGTCGCCGCCCCGGCCATAATGGCTCCGCCAATCGCGGAACGACGCGTTGCCTACCGACCAGTAACGCTGAGCGAACACGCCGTTGCCGCCGTTCCTGGCCGTTTCCCGAACCACCTGAATATCCGGTGCGAAGACCGCGCCCGGCTGAGGCCGGTCGGACCCCAGCTGCCAAGCATCTGATCCCCGTTGAAATCATAGGTGTCGCGCAGATAGGTGCCGACTTCGTCGATGGTCAGGCGGATGCGGGCAGCGGGCAGCGGCACGGCATCGCCGGCAACCGCAATCTTGACCGATCCCCGCCCGATCGCGGCGTAGAAATCATCGACATCGCCGAACAAGGCGGATTCGATCCTCTGGAAATTCAGTTGGCAGGTCTGGTCGGCGCGTGCCGGCCCGGCGGCGAACCAGCGCTCCATGACGGCGGCGCCGACCGGCCAACCTTCCTGCCGCATCGCGCGCGGTATGTCGGTCAGGGTGAAGACCATGCTGTCGCTCCGTCGTCCTCGCCAGGGCAGCGTAGGGGCAGATCGGTCCGACGCCCAGATGTTCGTGGATCGACCGGGCGGGTTGGCCGCTCCTGCCGTCGCACCCCTTGCCAAGGACGGTCGACGCATATCCTTTTTGGAACTTTCCTACACGAATTTCGAGAGATTATGGTTCGTTCGAACGATGAAGGGGCGGGGCGATGGCGACATATCGGGTGCGGCACGACGGGTGGACGCCGCAGCGGCAGCGGGCGTTTCTGCGGGCGCTGAGCGAGACGGGGTGCGTGCGCGATGCCTGTGCGCGGGCGCGGATTTCGACCACTTCCGCCTATCGGATGCGGCGGCGGTCGGAGGCGTTCGACCGGGCGTGGCGGCGGGCGCTGGCGAAGGTCGCGCCGACGATCGAACAGGCGGCGTTCGAACGCGCGGTCAACGGGTGGGAGGAGCCGGTTTGGCATGGCGGCAAGATCGTCGGGCATCGGCGGCGCTATTCGGACGGGTTGTTGCGGTTGTTGCTGACGCGGGGCGCGACGCAGGGGGCCGAGGACGACGACCGGCGGATGCGGAGCGGTGGCTGGGACCGAGCGACGCAGGCAGAGACCGATGCGATGCTGATCGCAAACATCAGGGCGTTCAAGCGGCAGCAGGACGCGAATGCGGCGCGGAAAGCCTTGCCTGCGCCCGCCCCTGCCGCCACCACGCGGCCGGTCGAAGAGGGGAATGGCGATGCAGGTGATGCGAATCGGGGGACGGCGGGTGCTGTTCGTGATGGCGACGGACCACGAATATGGACCCTGCCTCGCTGAACGCTTCGTGCCGCTGATGACCGGGGTCGGGCCGGTCGAAGCGGCGATCGGGACCACGCAGGCGCTGGCCGGGATGACCGAGCTGCCCGATCTGGTCGTGTCGATCGGGTCGGCGGGGTCGCGCAGGCTGCCGCTCGGGTCGATCTGGCAGGTCGCGAGCGTGTCGTGGCGCGACATGGATGCGACGCGGATCGGCGTGGCGAAGGGGGTGACGCCCTTTGCCGACCACCCCGCCGAGATGGCGCTGGCGACGCCGATCGACTGGCCGGTGGCAAGACTGTCGACCGGGGCGAATATCGTCGGGGGCAGCGACTATGACGGCATCGATGCCGATATGGTCGATATGGAGACGTTCGCAGTGCTGCGCGCGTGCGGGCGGTTCGGGGTGCCGGTGATGGGGTTGCGCGGCATTTCCGATGGGCCGGGCGAGCTGGAGGCGCTGGGCGGGTGGACCGCGATGCTGGGGGTGTTGGACGAACGGTTGGCGGAGGTAGTGGACCGGTTGGGGTAGGAATTGGGTTCACGCGGAGGCGCGGAGACGCGGAGGGGTTGCGACCCGGGCGAAGCGCTCGCGAACGGCAGACGTCTTCCTGCGCTGAACCGCAGAGCAAAGCCCGCTGGCGCGGGAATGATCGCCGCAAGCGCAACCTCTTCGCGCCTCCGCGCCTCCGCGTGAACCAATGTCTACGTCACGCCCGGTCGAGGAACACCACCCCCGGCACCTTGATCCGCGCCGCCGTCGGGCGGACCGGGCCGTCGACGGTCACGTCGAACAGCGCGACGTCGCCGCTGCGTTCGTTGGCAACGAGCAGCTGGCCGCTATCCTCGAGCAGCAGGAAGAAGCGCGGCCAGTCGCCGCCGCAGTCGACATGCTGGGCGAGGGTCGCGGTGCCGTCCTCGGCCAGGTCGAACACGGCGATGCTGTTATGCCCCCGGTTCGAGGCGTAGAGGCGGCGGCCGGCGCTGTCGATCGCGATATGCGCCGCCTGCGACGTGCCCTGCCAGCCGGGCGGGAGCAGCGAGGTGGTGGCGCGGTCCTTCAGCGTGCCGTCCAGCTGCGCGTCGAGGGTGACGAGCGTGTTGGCGAGTTCGGTAACGACATAGGCGATCGGCAGCGTCGGGTGGTACGCCAGATGACGCGGGCCGGCCCCGGCGGGGGCGCGCCATGCGATGGCCGGTTCGGCGATCTCTCCGGTCGACAGCGGATAGACGAACACCGCATCGGCGCCGAGATCGACCGCATGCAGGAAGCGATTGTCGGGCGTGAAGCCGACCCAGTGCGCGTGCGGCCCCGCCTGGCGATCGGCGCGCGGGCCGGTGCCCCGGTGCTGGCGGATGATCGGGGGTTGCGGCATGCCGGCGGCGAGCGGGTAGAGTGCTACCGTGCCCGAGGAATAATTGGCGACGGCGAGCAGCGCGCCGTTCGGAGCGATGGCGACGTGGCAGGGATCGTCACCGCCGCTCGGCAGGTCGGCGAGGATCTTGCCGGTGCGGTCGGTGGCGACCATCCGGCCAGCGGCGGATTCGCGGACGAAATAGCGCATGTCGCCGCGGGAGACGCCGAACGAGGCATTGGTCAGCGCCGGATCGGCGGGGCCGACGCGCCAGCTGCGGCTGCTGGCCGGGAGGGTGTAGAGGCCCGCCCCGCCCTTTCCGGCATAGGTGCCGGCGATCAGCGAGGTCCGCCACGCCTGCGCACGGGCTGGCAGGGCGGACAAGGTGGCGGTGGCGGCCATGCCGGCCAGAACGGAGCGTCGCGTGGTCATGGACCCGCTATGCTCCGCTCCGGCCCCTTCCGCAATCAGGCGGCGGTGAACACGCCGCAGGCGATGCGGCCGCCCGAATTGCCCGACGGGTCGGTCTTGTAATCGTCGGCCTGCGCATGGATCACGAAGGCCGAGCCATCGGTGTCGAGCAGCCCGTCCATCGTGCCGGACGGTAGCATGATCGTCAGCGAGCCGCTGCCGTCCGCGCCGATGGTCAGGTTGGGCGCGTCGCCGGCGTGCGGGCCGGCGGGGTTGCTGGTGCCGTGCTGCCTGGCCGTGGGGTTCCAGTGGCCGCCGGCGGTGGTGAAGTCGGGCGCGTCGCAGCGGCCGACCGCGTGGACATGCGCGCCGTGCAGCCCGGCGGGCATGCCGCGCGCGTCGATCCTGATCTGGATGCCGCCCGCCATCTCGGTCGCGGTGACGGTGCCGACATCGGCCCCGGCTGCGGTGCGCAGCGGTGCGGTGGCGGTGCGGCCGGCGGGCGCGTCGGTGGAGCCGGTGGTGGTGCAGCCGGCGAGCGCGGTGGCGGCGATGGCGGTCAGGAAGGTGGCACGCAGCATGATCGGGTTCCCCTTTGATACCGTTGCGAAATGTTTCGTGGGCGCGGGCGGTTCCGTCAGGGCGTCATCGGCCCGGCGAGCAGCAGCGGATCGATCCGCGCGTCGTGCCACTTCATGCCCCAATGGAGGTGCGGGCCGGTGGCGCGGCCGGTGGCGCCGATCGCGCCCACCACCTGCCCCTGCCGCACCTGGTCGCCGGGCTTCACGTCGATGCGCGAGAGATGGAGGAACGCGCTGTTCAGCCCCATGCCGTGATCGATCATCAGCAGATTGCCCTCCAGCGTGAAGGGCGCGGCCGCCGCGAGGATGACGACGCCATCGGCCGGCGCGGCGACGGGCGTGCCGGTCGGGCGGGCGACGTCGACGCCGGAATGATAGGCGCCGGGTTCGCCGGCATAGATGCGCTGCGACCCGAACAGGCCGGAGATGCGGCCCCTGACCGGCCAGACGAAGCGTTGCCGCCAGCCCTGCGCGTCGGTCGCCATGTCGCGCGCGGCCTCGATCTGCGCCAGTTCGGGGGCGCGGCGGCGCCGGAATTCGGCGGAGGGTTGGGAAATGCGCGGCAGGGTCGGCAGGCGCTCGATCCGCCATGCGCGGGGGGCGACGCTCAGGGGACGGACGATGCGCTGGCCGTCGGGGAGCGTCGCGAGGAGCGTGGCCGCGGGGCCGGCGTCGCGGTCGAAGGCGATCAGGAAGCGGCCATCGGCGGCGACCGCGACCGGTTGGCCGTCCAGTTGCAGCGTGGTGCCCGGCGGCACGCTGCCGGTCAGCGCCGCCCCCTGCCCCGGCGTGCCGTCGAGCGCGAGGACGGCGGGGGCCGCCGCGATCAGGGCGGCGGCGGCGATCATTGTGGGGCGAGCGCCCTGGTCGAGGCTTCGGCATCGACATAGGCTTCCTGCCGCGCCGCGCTCCAATAGCGCAGCTCGTCGAGCGGGATGCGCGTGCCGGTGACGGCGCAGGTCACGAAATCGCCATCGGCCAGCACCCGGAAATTGTTGGTGAGGTAATGGAGCTTGGCGGGGCGGCTTTCGGGTTTCAGCATGGCAGGTCCGGGTCAGAGCAAAGTGGGTTGCGTGGGTTCGACATAGGCGCGGCCCCCGGAGCGCTCAACCTTCGCGTCGAGCACGCCGTCGCGGAAGTGGAGCTGGAGCGCGCCGGCGGTGCGGGCATCGGCGGCGGAGGCGACCGTCTTGCCGTTCGCCTTCGCGACGACGCGGACATAGCCCTTTTGCAGCAGATTGTCGGGGTTCACCTGTTCCAGCATGCGCGCGGTGCCGTCGAAACTCGCCCGCGCCTGCGCCAGCCGCTGGGTCAGCATGGCCGGGCGCAGCGCATGGCCGTGGCGGTCGAGGCTGCGGCGCGCCGTCGCGACGCGGCGTTCGAGCGCGAGCGACAGGCGGCCGGCGACATCGTCCAGCCGCTGACGCTGCGGCCCCAGCAGCGCGTCGCGGCGGGGCATCACGCGGACCAACGCCGCCAGCTGCTCGCGGCCCCGGTCGTGATAGCGGCGCGCGCAACGCTGGGTGCGGAGCGACAGGGTGGCGATGGTGTGGGCGAGGTCGGCGCGGACGGGAACGGCGAGTTCGGCGGCGGCGGTCGGCGTCGGCGCGCGCAGGTCGGCGGCGTGGTCGCACAGTGTCGTGTCGGTTTCGTGGCCGACGGCGGAGATGACCGGGATCGGCGAGGCGGCGACCGCGCGGACGACGACTTCCTCGTTGAAGCACCACAGGTCCTCGATGGAGCCGCCACCGCGGGCGACGATCAGGAGGTCGGGGCGGTAGATGGTAGCATCGCTCCCCGTCGACCCCCCGCGCAGGCGGGGGTCCAGGGTTTCACCCACGGACGTCGGTGCTTCCGGCTCTGGCCCCCCGCCTGCGCGGGGGTATGGTTGTGGTTCACCTAGGGTCGGCCTCTCGGGAAGGGCCGCGAACCCCCGCACCGCCGCAGCGATCTCGGCTGCGGCGCCTTCGCCCTGCACCTTGACCGGCCAGACGAGCACATGGGTCGGGCAGCGATCCTCCAGCCGGTGGAGGATGTCGCGGATCACCGCGCCGGTCGGCGAGGTGACGATGCCGATGGTGCGCGGCAGATAGGGGAGCGGGCGCTTCTTCGCGGCGTCGAACAGCCCCTCGCCCGCCAGCTTACCTTTAAGCTTTTCGAGCAGCGCCATCAGCGCGCCTTCGCCGGCCAGTTCGAGATGGTCGATCACGATCTGGTAGCGCGAGCGGCCGGGATAGGTGGTGAGCTTGCCGGTCGCGATCACCTCCACGCCGTCCTGCGGGGTGAAGGCGAGGCGGCCGGCCGATCCGCGCCACATCACCCCGTCGATCAGTGCGGCATCGTCCTTCAGCGCCAGGTAGACATGGCCCGACGAAGCGCGCTTATAGCCCGAGATTTCGCCGCGCAGGCGGACGCGACCGAACTCCCCCTCTACCATGCGCTTCAGCCGGCCGGCGAGTTCGCTGACGCTTTCCGGCGCGGCGTTGTCGTTCGCGCGCGGCTCGGCTACGAGCCGGCTCGACATAAAATCGGGGAAACGATCGTCCATGAATGTCCTGTTGATCGGATCGGGTGGGCGCGAACATGCGCTGGCGTGGAAGCTGGCGCGCTCGCCGCTCCTCGATACGCTTTATGCCGCGCCCGGCAACCCCGGCATCGCGCAAGTCGCGACGCTGGTGCCGCTGGACGTGACCGATCACGCCGCGGTGGTGCGGTTCTGCGTCGAACGGGCGGTCAAGCTGGTGGTGGTCGGGCCGGAAGCGCCGCTGGTCGCGGGACTCGCCGACGATCTGCGAGCCGCGGGCATCGCGACGTTCGGGCCATCGGCGGCAGCGGCGCAGCTGGAAGGGTCGAAGGGCTATACCAAGGATCTGTGCCGCGAGGCGGACATTCCGACCGCCGGCTATGTCCGCGTGACCGCGCTGGACGAGGCGATCGCCGCGCTCTCCCCCTTCTCGCTGCCGGTGGTCATCAAGGCCGATGGCCTTGCCGCGGGCAAGGGCGTGACCGTGGCGATGGATCGTGCCGAGGCGGAGGCCGCGCTCCACGCGATCTTCGAAAAGCCGGGCGGCGAGGCGGTGATCGAGGAGTTTCTGGCCGGCGAGGAAGCCAGCCTGTTCGTGCTGACCGATGGCGTGTCGCTGCTGCCGTTCGGGTCGGCGCAGGACCACAAGCGGGTCGGCGACGGCGATACGGGTCCGAATACCGGCGGCATGGGAGCCTATTCGCCCGCCCCGGTACTGACGCCCGCGCTGGAGCAACTGGCGATCGACACCATCGTCGCGCCGACCGTGGCGGCGATGGCGGCGCGCGGCACACCCTATTCGGGGGTGCTCTATGCCGGATTGATGCTGACCGAGCGTGGGCCGAAGCTGATCGAGTATAATGCGCGGTTCGGCGATCCCGAATGCCAGGTGTTGATGGCGCGGCTGGACAGCGATCTGTTGCCGGTGCTGCTGGCGGTTGCGCAGGGCACGCTGGCGCAGGTCGAGCCGCCGGTGTTCAGCGCCGATACCGCGCTGACGGTGGTGATGGCGGCGCCGGGCTATCCGGGCACGCCGGAAACGGGCCGGCCGATCGGCGGGATCGACGCGGCGGAAGCGACCGGCGCGACCGTGTTCCATGCGGGAACCCGTTCGGCGGGTGAAGGCGTTGTGACCGCCGGTGGCCGGGTGCTGGCCGTGACCGCGCGGGGGGCGACCGTGACCGCCGCGCAGGAAGCGGCGTACCGCTCGGTCGATGCGCTCGACTTTCCGGGCTTCTGCCGCCGCGACATCGGCTGGCGCGAGGTCGCGCGCGAAGCGGCGATGAAGGATTGAGACGATGGACAGCACCTCCCCCCTGCAATCGCCCGGCTTCCTGGGCGTGCTGACGACAGCGCATCTGGTCCTGATCGCCGTGCTGGCGGTGGTGACGATCATCGGCATCGCGTACGGCATGAAGCTGGCCCGCGCCCGGCGGCAGGCGTCGCGCGAGCTGGAGGATGCCGGGCATCTGGAGCGCGGCGATGCCCCGGTCAGCGAGGCGGAGGTCGTGCAGCGGCCGGCCACGCCGGTGGATCGGACGCCGGAGCCGGTTGCGCCTGCGCCGGCGGAACCGATCGCGACGTCGGTCGCACCGCCCGCACCGGCGGCGGCCCCCGTCGTGCCGCCCGCCCCGGTCGTGACCGCCCCGCCGGCTCCGGTTGCGGGCGACACCGACCTGACCCGGCTGAAGGGTCTGGGGCCGAAGGTCGCGGCGATGCTGGTCGAACGGGGGATTCCCGATATCGCGACGCTGGCCCGGCTGGATGCCGCGCAGGCCGACGCCGTCGCCGCGCAACTGGGCATGTTCGCCCCGCGCATGGCGAAGGATCGCTGGGTCGAACAGGCACAGTTCCTGGCGGCGGGCGATATCGCCGGGTTCGAGGCGAAGTTCGGGAAGCTGTAGCGCGCGCCGCTTGGGATTTGTTTAGAGCCCCTGCTCCGTCGTTCCCCCGCGCGTGGCGATCACGGTCGCGATCAGGTCGTAGGTGACGTTGGCGACGGTTCGCGCAATGTCCGGGATGACATCGACCGCGACGAGGACGGGGAGCAGCTCGATCGGCGCGCCCAGCGCAACGACCGACGGGGCCGCGCTGGCATAGGTGCTGACCGCGCCGGGCAGGCCGAGGATCAGCAGGCTGGACAGCACCGCCAGCGGGATCGCCATCGCGACCTGAAGCGGCGACACCGGCACCCCGCCCATCCACGCGAGCGTCAGCGCCAGCAACAGCGTGTTCGACGGCGCGGTGATCTTGAACACTGCCACCGCGATCGGCAGCGCGACCGACGCGTCGCGGTCGGCGACGCCCAGCGCCCGCGCGCTGAGGAACATCGCCGGCAAGGTGGCGAGCGACGATTGCGTGCTCGCCGCGATCACCTGTGCCGGGGCCGCCGCGCGAGCGAAGCGCCACAATCCAATGCCGCCGGCCAGCCGCATCAACCCATAGCCGATCGCGATCAGCAGCAGCGACAGCGCGAGCGAGGCGGCGACATATTGCACGAGGATCGCGAGCACGCTCACCCCCGCGGACGCCCCGACCGAAAAGGCAAGCGCCCCGATCCCGAGCGCACCCAGGCGCAACACCCAGCCGATGACCACGATCATCGCATCGCCAAGGCCGCGGAGCGCGAGGAGCAGCGCGGCGGACGGACCTTCCTCGACCTTGCCCAGCGCCAGTCCCAGCACCAGCGCGAAAAGGACCAGCGGGACGATCGCTCCCGAGGCGGCCGAGGCGACCGGATTGGTCGGGACCATCGCGCGGATCGATTCGACCGGGCCGGGCACGACCGGCGGGACCTCTGCCGCGACCATGGTGCGCAGCGCGGCGATGCTGTCCTGCGGGATCGTGAACCGGTCGATCAGCAGCGGGGCGACGATGGCGGTGACGATCGCCGACAGGAACAGCATGCCGATCAGCACGAGCGGCAGGCGCCGGCCGAGCGCGGCACCCTCGGCCCCGGTCGCCGAGCGCAGCCGCGCGACCCCGGTTACGACCAGCGCGAACACCAGCGGGATGATCGTCATGCGCAGCGCATCGAGCCACAGCCCACCGATCAGCCCGGCTGCCGTCAGCGCCGTGGCGTTCCCGCCGGACAGCGCCCCGGCCGCGAAGCCGGCGACCAGCGCCAGCATCAGCCATGCCGGTGCCGGCATGCGCCGGAGCGCCGCGAAAGATCGTGCTGCCATGATAGCCCCCCGCGGCGATGATCGGTCCGCCACCCGGTCGAGTCAACCGGCGCGCCGGCAGCTGCTAGGCCGCTTCCTCGACCAGCAACTTGTCGATCTTGCGGCCGTCCATGTCGACGATCTCGAAGCGCCAGCCCTGTTCGGTGAAATATTCGCCTTCGGTGGGCAGATGCTTGAGCACGGCGAGCGCGAGGCCGGCGACGGTCGCATAGTCGCGGTCTTCGGGCAGGTCGATGCCGATGCGTTCGGCCAGCTGGTCGGCGGGCGTCTGGCCCGACACCAGCAGCGACCCGTCCTCGCGCCGCACGATATGCGGGTGATCGCCTTCCTCCGCATCCGATGCGAAGTCGCCGGCGATGGCGCGCAGCAGGTCGGCGGGGGTCACGATGCCTTCGAAATGGCCATATTCGTCATGGACGAGGCCCATCGGCACCGCCGCACGGCGGATCGCCTGCAACGCGTCCATCGCGTCGACCTGATCGGGCAGCACCGGCGCTTCGTGCAGCAGCGTGCGCAGGTCGAGCGGCTCCCCGCGACAGATCGCCGCGACGATGTCGCGCGCCTGCACGACGCCGATCACCGCATCGACCGATCCTTCGGCGACCGGCAGGCGGGTGTGCGGCGTCGTCGCCATCGCCGCGCGGATGCCGGCATCGTCGAGCGTGACGTCGAGCCATTCGACCTCGGTCCTGGGCGTCATCACCTCGCGCACCGGGCGGTCCGCCAGGCGGACGACGCCCGAGATGATCGAGCGCTCATGCTCCTCGATCACGCCCGACTTGCTGGCTTCGGCGACCAGCAGGTGCAGTTCCTCCGCCGTCACCCGGTTTTCGGATTCGCGGTTCATCCGCAGCAGCTTGAAGATCAGGCCCGAGGTCGTGTCGAGCAGCCACACGAACGGCGCGGTGATCCGCGACAGCCACAGCATCGGCACCGCGACCAGCACCGCGATCGGCTCCGGACTGCGCAGCGCGAACTGTTTGGGCACCAGCTCGCCGATCACCAGACTGGCAAAGGTCGTGACGCCGATGACCAGGCCGAAGCCGACATTGGCGGCCAGCGATTCGGGCAGGCCGAGCAGCACCAGCCGCTCGCCGACCGGCCCGCCGAGGCTTGCGCCCGAATAGGCGCCCGACAGGATGCCGATCAAGGTGATGCCGATCTGGACGGTCGACAGGAACTTGCCGGGATCGTCGGCCAGCCGCATCGCGGTCTGCGCGCCCCTGCCCCCCGCTTTCGCCAGGCCTTCCAGCCGTGCCTTGCGCGCGGAAACGATGGCGAGTTCGGACATGGCGAACACGCCGTTCAACGCCACCAGCGCGAGGATGATGACGACGTCGAACCAGGGGAAGGGTGTGAGAGGTTCCATTGAACTGGCCCATCCATGCCGCAATGCCGCGCTGCGCACAACCGGCGAGTCGTCCGGTCGTTGCGATTAGCGCGCCCGGTCAGTCAGGAACCGTTCAAAACGGCTGCGGAACAAGTACCGCGTTACCCGGTTTTTCCGGGCAAGACCCGAAATCGGATACGCTGGAGGACAATATGGCGAAGGGCTCGAAATTCTGGATCGCGGGCGCACTGTCGGCGGCGCTGCTGACCGGCGGGTGCGTGACCGATCCGGAAACCGGCGAGCGCAGCATCTCGCGCGCGGCGATCGGCGGGATCGGCGGCGCGGTCGGCGGCTATCTGCTGGGCGACCTGGTCGGCGGCCGGCGCGACCGGACCGAGAAGATTCTGGGCGCAGGGATTGGCGGCCTCGCCGGGGCGGGCATCGGTGCCTATATGGACAAGCAGGAGCGCGACCTGCGCGCCCGCACCGCCGGCACCGATGTCGAAGTGACGCGGCGCGGCGACGATCTCGTGCTCAACATGCCGGCGGGGATCACCTTCGCCTATGACAGCGCCAATGTGCAGCCGCAGTTCCGTGCGACGCTGGACCAGGTCGCCGACGTGCTGCGCGATTACAACCAGACCTATATCGACGTGTACGGCCACACCGATTCGACCGGATCGGACGCGTACAACCAGACGCTGTCGGAACGCCGCGCCGCTTCGGTCGCCAGCTACCTGACCTCGCGCGGGGTGCAGTCGGCCCGCATCGGCACGCGCGGTTTCGGCGAGACCCAGCCGATCGCGTCGAACGAAACCGAGGAAGGCCGCGCTGAAAACCGCCGTGTCGAGATCAAGATCGTGCCGATCGAGCAGGATCAGCTGCGTTGATTGGACGGTAAATTCGCCTTCTTCGTCACCCCGGCTCGACCCGGGGTCCCACTTCCTTTGACCGAAGTAAGAAGCGGGACCCCGGATCAAGTCCGGGGTGACGACTTGTCTACGGTTATGGCTGCCCATTACCGCCGGCGCGGCGGCGTTTCGTCGCTGCGCAGCGTCAGCACCTCGACGCCGGTCGCGGTCACCGCGACAGTATGTTCGAACTGCGCGGACAGTTTCCCGTCGGCGGTGACGACGGTCCAGTCGTCATCCTCCTGCACCAGCTTGCGCGACCCCTGGTTGACCATCGGTTCGATGGTGAAGGTCATCCCCTCCTGCAGCACCGCGCCGGTGCCGGGGCGGCCGAAATTGAGGACCGAGGGTTCCTCGTGCATCTCGCGGCCGATGCCGTGGCCGCAATATTCGCGTACGACGCTGTAGCCCTGCTTCTTGGCATGGCGTTCGATCGCCGCGCCGATATCGCCCAGCCGGGCGCCGGGGCGGACCTGCGCGATGCCGGCCCACATCGCGCCCTGCGCGGCCTGTACCAGCCGCCGCGCCTGCGGCGTCACCGTGCCGATCATATAGGTCTTGGACGAATCGGCGATGAAGCCGTCCTTCTCCAGGGTGATGTCGAGGTTGATGATGTCGCCGTCGCGCACGATCGCCGCAGCATCGGGCACGCCGTGACAGACGACGTCGTTGATCGAGCTGTTGAGGACATAGGCAAAGCCGTACTGCCCCTTGCTCGCCGGGCGCGCTGCGCAGTCCTCGACGATGAAGCGTTCGACCATGTCGTTGATCGCCATCGTCGACATGCCGGCGAAATTCCGCCGGTCGAGCATCTCGAACACGCTGGCGAGCAACCGCCCCGAGGCGCGCATCAGCTCGAGTTCGGCGGGCGATTTCACCACGTCAGGCGGCGACCGCATCGACCGCGCGGACCTGCGCGGCGGCGAGGCGGGTGCGGACGATATCGTTGAACGACAGGTCGGGGTTGGCCTCGGCGATCATGCCGATCGTCATCCAGAATTCGGCCTGTGCGTTGATCGAGCGGCACAACACCCCGCTCGCCCGCCGCACTTCCTCGTGCAGCGCGTCGTCGATCTTCACGATACCCATGGCCGTCCTCCCGATATACGAACCATATATGATCCGTATATCGTGCGGTCAAATCCCGCGGCGGTCGGCGAAGAAGTCGCGCAGCAGCGCTGCCGATTCGGCCTCGGCGATGCCCGGATAGATGTCGGGACGATGGTGGCAGGTCGGCTGCGTGAAAAAGCGCGGGCCATGTTCGACCGCTCCGCCCTTGGGATCGGACGCGCCATAATAGAGCCGGGCGATGCGGGCATGGGCGATGGCGCCGGCGCACATCGCGCACGGCTCCAACGTCACCCATAGGTCGCAATCCTCCAGCCGGTCGCGGCCCAGTGCCTGCGCCGCCGCGCGAATCGCGAGGATTTCGGCATGGGCGGTGGGGTCGGCGAGCGCGCGCGGGGCATTGGCGGCGGTCGCGATGACCCGTCCCGCCTGCATCACCACCGCGCCGACCGGCACTTCGCCCGAATCGGCGGCGGCGCGGGCGGCGGCGAGTGCCTGGCGCATCGGGGTGGCGTCGAACATGCCCGTCCCCATGCCAGCGCCGCGCGGCGGCAGCCAGCCGTTACTGGCCGGCGGGGCGTTCGACCTTGATCGCCGGGACCTCGACCGAACGGTTGACCGTGCCGACCTCGACCTTGCCGACCTCGACATCGAATTTGGGCGCCTGCCCGCCCTCCACCTTCACCTGCGGCAGGGCGGCGCGCTGCGTCTGGTCGATATTGATGAAGTTGAACGCCATCAGCCCCGCGACGATCAGGACTACCACGCCCAGCAACCCCAGAAATCCGCGCATCCACCGTCTCCCACGCTTGTCATCATCCGAATCGTTGCCGTAACAACGCAGCCGTGGGCGGACGGGTTGCACCCGCACCCTTGTGGTTGACGCGAGGACCGTTCGACGCTATCCGCGCCGTCTTTCCGGGGCATGTGTCCCGACACAGAATCAGGATCATATCATGTCGCGCATCTGCGAGCTGACCGGCAAGGGCCGGCAGGTGGGTCACAATGTTTCCCACGCCAACAACAAGACCAAGCGCACGTTCCTGCCGAACCTGCAGAACGTCACGCTGATGTCGGAAGCGCTGGAGCGCTCGATCCGCCTGCGCGTGTCGACCCACGGCCTGCGTTCGGTCGAGCATGTCGGCGGCCTCGACAACTGGCTGCTGAAGACCAGCGACGACGACCTGTCGCTGCGTGCCCGCCGCCTGAAGCGCGACGTGAAGAAGAAGGCCGCAGCGGCAACCGCCGCCGCCTGATTCGGTCACGCCGGTTAAGATGACGGACCCGCCGGGGCGCTGCGCAGCGACCCGGCGGGTTTTGTCGTGCGTGGCGTTCGTCGAGATTGGCTGCCGAAGTTGGGCCGGATGATGTCGCTCGACCGGTCGAGCGTCGGAAAGCCGGAGCTGACGGAGTCGGTTTCTCCGAGGCTCCCGCTCCGGGCACGATCGCGCTTGCGGTCGCGATTCGCCGGTATCAGAATCGGACCATGGCCGACCCCGACATGATCCGCATCGCCGCCGCCCTGATTGAAGACGGAAACGGGCGTATGCTGCTCGTCCGCAAGGCCGGCACTCGCTGGTTCATGCAGGCCGGTGGCAAGATCGAGACCGGGGAACAGCCGGTCGACGCGCTGTGCCGCGAATTGCACGAGGAACTGGACCTCGTCGTCGACCGTGCCGCCGTGGCCTTTCTCGGCCACTTCGCAGCGCCGGCAGCAAACGAGGCGGGACGGATGGTCCATGCCGAGCTGTTCCATGTCCGCAGTACCGATGATCCCGCCCCCCGGCTGGAGATCGAGGAAGCCTTGTGGGTCGACCGGGCGGCAGCGGAAACGATGCCGCTCGCGCCGCTCACCCGCGATCACGTCCTGCCGATCTTCGCGAGGCTGACGACAAGCGCATGACGGTGTCAAAGATCCTGGTCAGCGCCTGCCTGCTCGGTCGACCGGTGCGGTATGACGGATCGGCCAAGACGCTGGAGGACACGCTGCTCGACCGCTGGGTGGCGCAGGGCCGCACCGTGTCGGTGTGTCCGGAGGTCATGGCCGGATTGCCGACGCCCCGGCCACCGGCGGAAATTGCGGAGGGCCGGGACGGCGCGGCGGTACTGGGCGGCGACGCTCGCATCATCGAGATCGGCGGGGCGGATGTGACCGCTGCCTTTCTGGCAGGTGCGGGAATCGCGCTGGACCAGGCGATGCGCCACGATTGCCGTTATGCACTGCTGACCGATGGCAGCCCGTCCTGCGGCAGCGGCTTCATCTATGACGGCAGTTTCAGCGGGCGGCGAATCGATGGCGCGGGGGTGACGGCGGCGCTGTTACGGCAGCACGGGGTCGCGGTGTTTTCGCACCGGGACATCGGCGCGCTGGCGGCGGTGTTGGGGGAGTCGTAGCCGGGGGCCGCAAGATCGCGCTGACGCGAAGGAGGCCTGGGCCTGCCCCAACGTCACCCCGGGCTTGACCCGGGGTCCCGCTTCTTCTTCGACGGCAGCAAAAGAAGCGGGACCCCGGATCAAGGCCGGGGTGGCGAAATAGCCAGTCCGTCCAGCCCCAGCCCCCGCCTCAATCCGACCCGAAGATATCCCGGGTGAACAACCGGTCGCCGATATCGCCCAGTTCCGGCGCGGCGCGGTTGGCGATGATCACGTCGCATTCGGCCTTGAACGCATCGAGGTCCCTGACCACGCGCGAGCCGAAGAAGTCGGCGTCGTCGAGGCTCGGTTCGTGCACCACGACCTCGATCCCCTTGGCCTTGACCCGCTTCATGATCCCCTGGATCGACGACTGGCGGAAATTGTCCGACCCCGCCTTCATCGTCAGGCGATAGACCCCGACCTTCTTCGGACGACGCGCGATGATCTGGTCCGCCAGGAAGTCTTTCCGCGTGCGGTTCGCGTCGACGATCGCGCGGATCAGGTTCTGCGGGACCTCGGAATAGTTCGCCAGTAGCTGCTTGGTATCCTTGGGCAGGCAATAGCCGCCATAGCCGAAGCTGGGGTTGTTGTAGTGCATGCCGACGCGAGGATCGAGGCCGACGCCCTCGATGATCTGCTTCGTGTCCATGCCGCCGGCGATGGCATAGCTGTCGAGTTCGTTGAAGAAGGCGACCCGCATCGCGAGATAGGTGTTGGCGAACAGCTTGATCGCCTCCGCCTCGCGGCTGTCGGTGAACAGGATGGGCGCGTCCTTCTTCTCCGCGCCCTGCAGCAGCAGGTCGGCGAAGATTCGCGCGCGCTCCGAACGTTCGCCGACGATGATCCGCGACGGGTGGAGATTGTCGTAGAGCGCCCGGCCCTCGCGCAGGAATTCGGGGCTGAACACGACGTTCGGCGCGTTCAGCCGCTGGCGCACGTCGTCGACGAAGCCAACCGGAATCGTCGACTTGATGATGACCGTCGCCGCCGGGGCATGCTCGACCGCCAGCTTGATCACCGCCTCGACCGAGCCGGTGTTGAACTTGTCGGTCTGCACATCGTAATTGGTCGGGGTGGCGACGATGACATAGTCCGCCCCGGCGAGTGCAGTGGCGGCATCGGTGGTCGCGGTCAGCTGCAGTTCGCGCTCGGACAGGAAGTTTTCCAGCTCGGCATCGATGATCGGCGACTTGCGGTCGTTGACCAGCGCGACGCGATCTTCCGAAATATCGACCGCCACGACATCGTTATGCTGCGCCAGCAGCACCGCGTTCGACATGCCGACATAGCCCAGCCCAAAAACCGCGATCTTCATTCGAACCATCCCCGTTATCCGGCCGCGCCGCGTCCGTCAGGTGCTGCGCAACGTCGCGCGACACCTCTTGCTGCAATACAGCATAAGGCGCCGGCGCGGTTCGCGCCAGTCCGCTCGCTCAATAGGCGACAGCGAACTTCAGCAGATAGGTGCGCTGGAACAGCGACTGGTTATCGTCCGACACCATCCACAGGATCAGGCGGTCGCCTTCGCGGGTGAGCGCGATCCCTTCGAAATTGTCGTGCAGCACGGGACCTTCGAACATCGCGACGGTCTTTCCCTTGACCCCTTCGTGATGCTTCAGGTTGCGGACATCGGCGACCTGCAACCGCGCGGTGAAGAAATCGCGGATATTGGCGCTGCGGGTCAGCACCAGCAGCCGGCCGTCGGGCAGCGCCGCCGCATCGGACACCGCATAATGCAGGGGCGGATAATAGTGGAACACGCGGGGCTTCGCCCCCGCTACGGTCGGATCGCCTCCGGGATAGCGCAGCGCGACGAACCCCCAGCGGCGGGGCCAGAGATACGCCTCGCTCATCACGATGGTCGACCCGTCGGGCATATGGGCCATCGCCTCGGCGCCGCTATTGTCCGACCATGGCTTCATCAGCGACGGGGCGGCGTGGGCGACGGGGCGCAGGTTGCGGTCGAAGCGCCAGACCTGGTTATGGCGTTCATAGCCGACCAGCATGTCGCCGTTCGGCAGCATGGCGAGCGATTCCGTGTCGCGGTCGCGCTTTTCCCAGCCGGTGCCCGGCCCGGCCAGTTCGGTGACATGCGGGTCGCGGACCTGCCAGTCGGCGCCCATGCGGAATTGCAGCAGCGCGCCGCCGTCCGACAGCAGGCGGAACCGATCGCCCGATACGTGCAGCGCCGAAAAACCGCCGAACGCCGGGTCGGGCGAGGTCAGCTCGACCCCGCCGAGATAGGTCAGCACGCCGTTCTTCACCCGCTTGGGATCGCCCGGAAACAGCGCGACGGGCTTGCTGTGGATGACCGGCGTCCCGCGATAGAGCGGCAACCGCTCGCTGCCCGCCCAGGTGGGCACCAGCAGCAGCACGGCAAGACAGACCAGGAGGACACGCAACATCCGCGCGCCTTAACCGATCGCACCGCCGCCCACCTAGCCATTTTCCGCAATTGCGATACAGCGCCGGCCATGCACAGCGCGGGAAAAGGGTCGGAGCCGGTGGTGGATGTCGTGGATCTGGCGGCACGGTTGATCGCGTGCGACAGCGTGACCCCGGCGCAGGGCGCCGTGTTCGACCTGCTGGGGGCTGCGCTGGTGCCGCTGGGCTTCGTGGTCGACCGGTTCGTGACCGGCGAGGCGCCCGACGGCCCGGTCGAAAACCTGCTGGCGGTGCGGGGCAGCGGCGGACGGCATGTCGCCTTTGCCGGCCATGTCGATGTCGTCGCCCCCGGTCCCGGCTGGGCCAGCCCGCCCTTCGCCCCCGAACAGCGCCACGGTCTGTTGTTCGGGCGCGGCGCGGTCGACATGAAGGGCGCGGTCGCCGCCTTCGTCGCTGCCGCCGAACGGGTGCCGGCCGATGCGGGCACGATCAGCCTGATCATCACCGGCGACGAGGAAGGGCCGGCGGTGTACGGCACCCGCGCGCTGATCGACCGGATGGCGGCACGCGGCATCGCCCCCGACCTGTGCCTGGTCGGCGAACCCACCTCGCAGCAGCGGCTGGGCGACATGGTCAAGATCGGGCGGCGCGGGTCGGTCAATATCTGGATCGACGTGCCCGGACGGCAGGGGCATGTCGCCTATCCGCACCTGGCCGACAATCCGATCCCGAAGCTGGTCGCGGCGCTCGGCGCGATCGAGGCGGTGACGCTCGACACCGGCAATGCATGGTTCCAGCCATCGAATATCGAGGTGACCGACATCACCGTCGGCAATCCCGCGACCAACGTCATTCCCGGCCACGCCGCCGCGCGCCTGTCGATCCGCTTCAATGACGAGCATCGCGGCGACGAGCTGGTCGAACGCATCACCGCGATCGTCCACGCCCATGCGCCCGAAGCACGAGTCGAGGGCCGGATTTCAGGCGAGGCGTTCCTGACCCAGCCCGGCGCATTTTCGGCGCTGGTATCGGCGGCGATCGAGCGTCACACCGGGCTGACGCCCGAACTGTCGACCACCGGCGGCACGTCGGACGCGCGGTTCCTGTCGCGGCTATGCCCGACGGTCGAGTTCGGGCTACTCAACGCGACGATGCACAAGGTGGACGAGGCGGTGGCGGTCGACGACTTGCGGGCGCTGGTGGCGATCTATGCCGACATCGCGCTGGCCGGATTGGCGACTCAGCCGACCCGGTAATAGTCGCGATACCACGCGACGAAGCGGGTAAGGCCCTCGGCCAGCATCACCTTCGGCCGATAGCCGGTCAGCGCATGGAGCCGCGACACGTCGGCGAAGGTGACCGGCACGTCGCCGGGCTGCATCGGCCGCATCTGCTTCACCGCCTCGCGACCCAGCGCCGATTCGAGCGTCGCGATCATTTCCATCAGCGATACGGGATGGCTGTCGCCGATGTTGAGCAGCCGGTGCTCCCCCCGCTCCGGCACATGGTCCAGCGCACCCACCACCCCGTCGACGATGTCGTCGATATAGGTGAAGTCGCGCGCCATGCGGCCTTCGTTGAATACCTCGATCGGTTCCCCGCGCAAAATGCGGTCAGTGAACGAGAAATAGGCCATGTCGGGCCGGCCCCACGGGCCATAGACGGTAAAGAAGCGCAGGCCCGTCTGCGGAAAGCGGTAGAGCTTGGCATAGGCGGCGCTCATCAACTCGCATGACCGCTTGGTCGCGGCATAGAGCGAGACCGGCGCCACCGCCGCGTCGCTTTCCGAAAAGCCGCGTTCGCCCATCTCCCGTTCGCCATAGACCGAGCTGGACGAGGCATAGACCAGATGGACGAACCCCGGCGCATGACGGCACGCCTCCAGCACCGCCAGATGGCCGGCGAGATTGGCGTGCTGATAGGCGAAGGGATTGTCGATGCTGTACCGCACGCCGGCCTGCGCCGCGAGATGGACGACGCGGGTCACACCGTGGTCGGCGATCAGCCGCGCGATCAGGCCCGGCTCGACGATATCGCCACGATGGAAGGTAAAGCCGTCGCGCGCGGTCAGCGTGGCGAGACGGGCGTCCTTGAGCGCCGGATCATAATAGTCGTTGACGATATCGATGCCGACGACCCGCTCCCCCCGGTCGAGCAACCGGTGTGCCGTCGCGTGGCCGACAAAGCCGGCCGCACCGGTGACGAGGACGGGTCCGTTCATGGAGCGTCAGATTCCCAAGGCAAAGACGACCGATTGCCTGTCCGCGGGACAGGATGCAACGGCGTCAGCGCAGCAGCAGTACCGCCACCGCGCCGACCACCGCCCAGCCGACGACGCCGATGGCGGCCACCGCCGCGACCTGCTGCCGGGGCGGCAGCTTCGCCCCGCGTGGGATCGGATTGTCGGCGCCGACGAGCAGCTGCTCCAGCCGGACGACGTTGCCGCGACTGGCATCGGTCACCGCGCCGGAGGGCAGCCGCGCCAGGAACTCGCAGCCATAGCCGACCGTGCTGGAACGCACGACGCGCGCAGTGACCGTGCCGATCCCGGCCAGGCCCAGCTCGATCCGCTGGTCGGCGGTCAGGACCGCATCGGTTTCGATCAGGCAGCCGTCGCGGGTCAGATCGACCAGCGTGACCGGGGTCGAGCGCTGCGAATCGATCCGCAGCACGGCGGAACGCTGGATACCGACGCGTTCGTGGACACGACGATCGGTATTGGACGCGGTAACGGACTGAGCGGGTTGCGGCACGACGTTCCCCAAATTGGCTGACCTGCCAAGTTGTAGGACGAAGTGCTTACGAAAGGGTTGTCATATGCGGGATCGTCGCAGCCAATAGTGTCAGCAGGACCGCAATCGTTCCGCAACCTCTCTGCAACAGTCATGGTAACCAAATGGTTAATGCATGATTCTTGGAATCCCAGATCGGATCATCCGACATTAGCATCGGATCGTGGCGAAATTGTTGTTCGCAGTTGCGGAACGGCGCGCGGATCGGCTAGCAGCGCAGGAAGGTTCGACCGGTCCACACCGGCACCGACAAGGGAAGCCTCTGACAACATGGACGCGCGATTGGCCAATCCTGGCAGGACGGACGAACGCAAGTTTTCGGCGTTCTGGGGACAGCCGCACTCCGTGCGGGTCCGACTATATATCGTCATGCTGCTGGTCGACGTCACCGCGATCGGTATCGGGTTCGCCCTGCCCGCGCTGCTGATGCGGCCCGAGGCGCAATATGTGCCGATGTTCATCGTCGCGGCGGCGATGTATTCGGTCATCGCGTTCAACGCCGGCGCCTTTTCGGTCGGCATCAACGACCGGCTGGCGGTGGAAACCGGGCCGGCGATCCGGTCGCTGATGTTCACCTATGCGACCTTCTTCCTGATCGCCTATTTCTTCCGTCTCGATCGCGACCTGTCGCGGTTGCAACTGATCATCACCATGGTGTCGGGATCGATCCTGCTGATCGTGTTCCGGCAGATCATGGCCGCCTATGTCCAGCTGCGGCTGCGCGCGAAGCTGGTCTATCAGCTGCTGATCCGCGACCGGGTGGACGCCCGGATTCCCGACGGCTTCCGCCATTTCGATACCGATACGGTGGGGTTGCGGCCCGACCTGAAGGATCCGGCGATGCTGAACATGTTCAGCAACCTGATCGGCGGATGCGAACGCGTGGTCATCGCCTGCCCGTTCGAGGAGCGCAAGGCATGGGCCATGATGCTGAAGGGCGCCAATGTCCGCGGCGAGATCATCGCGCAGGAAATCGACCAGTTCGGCGCGCTGGGGGTGTCGAAGCTGGAACGCGCGCCGACCCTGCTGGTGTCGGTCGGCCCGTTGCAGCTGCGCAAGGCGATCGCTAAGCGCGCGTTCGACCTGATGTTCTGCATCCCGGTGCTGATCCTGATGGCGCCGGCGCTGGCGATGGTCGCGCTGGCGATCAAGCTCGACAGCCGGGGGCCGGTGCTGTTCCGCCAGCGCCGCGTGGGTCAGGGCAATGCGTTCTTCGACATCCTGAAGTTCCGCAGCATGCGCACCGACATGAGCGATGCCAGCGGCAGCCAGTCGACGCGCCGCGACGACGATCGCATCACCCGCGTCGGATATTTCATCCGCCGGACCAGCATCGACGAACTGCCGCAGCTGTTCAACGTGCTGATGGGGCAGATGAGCATCGTCGGCCCGCGCCCGCACGCGCTGGGCTCGACGGCGGGCGAGCGGCTGTTCTGGGACATCGACGAGCGTTACTGGCACCGCCACGCGCTGAAGCCCGGCATCACCGGACTGGCGCAGGTGCGCGGATTCCGCGGGGCGACGCACCAGGAGGAGGATCTGACCGGGCGCCTGCAGGCCGACCTCGAATATATCTCGAAATGGTCGTTCTGGCTCGACCTGACCATCGTCGTCATGACGTTGAAGGTGCTGGTCCACAAGAACACCTATTGATCGGTCGCGCCATGTAGCGCCGGCCAAACAAAACGCCGCCCGTTCCAGCGTGGAACGGGCGGCGTTTTCGTGTCCGACTATGGCGATCGATCAGCGCTGCGCGAACACGCTTCCGCTGCGCGAAAGGAGCGGCCCCAGCAGGAAGTCGAGCGCGGTGCGCGACTGGGTGGGGATCATCACCTCGACCGGCATGCCCGCGCGGACGCCGCCGGCGAAATTGCCCGAACGGACCGCCGCCTGCGCCGCAGCCGGCGACACCCGCACGGTGACGACATAATAGGACGCCCCGGTGCGGTCGTCCTGCACGCTGTCGGCCGACACCCGCGTGACCGCCGCGTCGAGCGGGGGCAGCGTCTGCATCCCCGGCCCCACCATCCGTACCCGTGCCGCCTGACCCGGGCGCAGGTCGGCGGCTTCGTTGATCGGCACGCGCATCTCGACCGCCATGGTGCGGGCGTCGGGCACGATCTCCAGCAGCGACGCACCGGCGGCGACGACCGATCCCGGCACCGGCAGATGGGTCGCCGATACCGTGCCGGCGATCGGCGCATGGACCGTCATCCGCTGCAATTCCGCCCGCGCCGCGCGCCAGCCGGGCAGCACCGTGTCGAGTTCGGTCCGCGCGAGGCGCAGCCGGTCGGCGGCCGCCGCCATGCGTTCGTTGCGCATCTGTTGCAACTGCAACCGCGTCTCGCCCACCTGCGTCCGCAACCGCGCGATGTCGGCGCGGCTGCTGCCCGCCGCCCCGCCCAGATCGGCGACCGAGCGTTGCAGCGCCAGCAGGCGCGTACGCGTCGACAGGCCCTTTTCATAGAGCCGCTGATAACCCGCCAGTTCGTCGCGGCTGAGCGCTTCCTGCTGGCGCAGCGAGGCGAGGCGTTCGCCGACGCCGTCGATCTGATGCGCGATCTGGCGCGAACGGTCGGCCATCACCGCAGCTTCGGAGCGTTGCAGCGCGCGTTCGGCGTCCAGCTGCGCCTGTTGCGCGGCCAGCGCCGCCTGTGCCTGCGCCTGATCGGCACCTTGCAGGCCCGCAAAGCCGGCGGGTGCCGGCACGCGCGATTCGCCGCGCAGATCGGCTTCCAGCCGGGCGATCTCCGCCTGCAGCCCCAGCGCACGGGCGGCGAGCGCCCGTTCCTGCGCCAGCGCATCGGAAGTGGTGAAATCGATCACCTTCTGCCCGGCGCGCAATGTCGCGCCATTGGCGACATGGACCGCCGAGACGATGCCGGCGGCGGGCGCCTGCACGACCCGTCGCGAATCGGCGAGGCGGATGACCCCCTGCCCCACGACCGCCGCGTCGAGATGGCTGACGACGGCCCAGCCGCCGACGCCCAGCACGAGAACTGCGGCCAAGGCCGCCCCCGCGCGCACCTCCCGCCCCGGATCGTGCAGCGCACGGGCGCGGCGCGGCGTGGCCGAGGGCGACGGTCGCAGCCGGTCGATGGTGGTCGAAAAATCCATGGGGTTACGCCTTTGCGAACGAGGTCGGCTGCTCCTGGTCGGGCTTGCGCCGCGACCGGAGGCCGAAAAGGGGGCCGAACCGTTCGATCCGCCCCTGATCGAGCAGCATCAGCCGGTCGGACGCAGCGAGCAGGTCGGGGTCGTGGCTGGCGAACAGGATGGTACGCTGATCCTGTCGCAGCGAGGCCAACAGCCGCGCCAGCGCCTTCTTGCCCGCCGTGTCGAGATGCGCGGTCGGTTCGTCGAGCACGAGGATCGCCGGATTGCCGAACAGCGCGCGGGCAAGCGCGACACGCTGCGCCTGCCCGCCGGACAGGCCGGTTCCGCCGACGCCGAGGATGGTGTCATAACCCTGTGGCAGCGCGGTAATCATGTCGTGTGCGCCCGCTGCCTTGGCGGCGCCGATCGCCGCCTCGTCCAGCAGCGCCGCGCCGGCGGCGTCGAGCCCGACATAGAAACGGACGATATTTTCCTTCACCGTCCCGTGAAACAGCACCGGGTCCTGCGGCATATACCCGACATAGCGGGCCAGCCGTTCGCGGTCCCAGTCGGTTCGGCTGATCCCGTCGAAGCGGACATGGCCGGCATCGATATCGACCGCGCCGACGATCGCGCGCAGCAGCGTCGACTTGCCCGACCCGCTGGGGCCGGCGATGCCGATCACCTCACCGGCACCGATCGCACCGTCGATCCCCGACAGGATGGGCCGCCCGTCGAGCGGTGCGGCGATGCCGACCGATTCGAGCGTGATCGCCCCCTTGGGTGCCGGCAGATTGGTGCGATCGGGCGTGTCGCTCGACGGCAGCGACAGCAGGCGGTCGAGCCGGCCATGGGCGACCCGTGCCTGCACGATCGTCTTCCATCCCGCGACCAGCTGATCGATCGGCGCCAGCGCGCGTGCGGTCAGCAGCGAAGCGACGATGATCGCGCTGGCCGAAATCGCATCGTCGACGACCAGCACCGCGCCCAGCGCCAGCGCACCCGATTGCAGCGCCAGCCGGACGAACTTGATCGCCGCCTGCAGGCTGCTGCCGGCGAAGCTCGCACGCAGTTGCAGCAGGCCGGCGATGCCGCGGTCGCGTTCGTGCCGGGCAGCCAGCGTATCGACCATGCCGAGCGCGCGGACTTCGGACGCATGGGCGACGCCGTGGTTGAGCCGGGCATAGGCGATGCTCTGCGCCTCGCTCGCCTGCTTCATCGGCTCGGCAGTTCGCTTCTCGTTCAGCCAGGCGAGCCCGACCAGCAGGACACCCGACACCACCATTGACGCGCCGAGCAGCGGGTGGAGCAGGAAGCCGACGAGGATGTAGATCGGGGTCCACGGCGCATCGAGCGCGGCGAAGATCGCCGGACTGGAAATCGCCTGGCGCAGCGTGTCGACGTCGCGCATCACCTCGCCGCGTTCGAGCCGCGACAGCGACGGCTGGCTGAGCGCGACGCGCAGCGCCGGCCCGGCCAGCATCCGCTCCGCCTGTACCGACGCGCGGATCAGCACGCGCGAGCGCAGCCATTCGAACACCGCCAGCGCCGCCAGCGCGCCGAGCATCAGGACGCTCAGCGCCGCCAGCGTGCCGAGACCTCGGCTGGGCAGCACGCGGTCATAGACCTGCAGCATGTACAGCGACGGCGCGAGGTAGAGCAGATTGCCGATCGCGCTGAACACCGCAGCCGCGACAAGATGCGTCCGGCAGCCGCGCAGGGCGATGCTCAGGCGCGAACGCGCAAGCGGCGGGACGTGCCCGGCCGAGGAAACGGGGATCATCCGCAAACTTTCAACAGGCGGACATGAGCATCCGCAGGCCGTCAGCCTAGTTGAAAGTCGTTAAGATTCCGCTGATTGCCGGGGCGCCTCAGGCCCCCGGCGCACGCCTCCCGAAGACATAGGCGATGCCATTGGCAACACGCTGATATGCCGTCGTAGGAAGCAGCACCTGCGCGCCGACAACCAGCGCCAGCTTCGGCGGATAGGCGCCATGCACGAGTGACTGGAAATACAGTCGCGCGCCGTAAATACGCTGTGCCCGTGCCGCCCCGCGCGCCGCATGCCAACCGCGAAACGCCCAATAAGCGCGTTCCGACACATGCACGCCGCGCATCCGGTCGATCCATTGCAGCAGGGGCACATATTTCGGCTGTTTCGACACGCGCTTCGGGTCGAACACGTCGTCACCGATCGACAACGCTTCGGGCACATACACGAATTTCAGTCCACTCGACGCGCACCGGATCGCGAAATCCGTATCCTGCGACGATGGCAGCGATTCGTCGAACCGGACCTCTCGCGCGACGTGGGTCGGCAGGATCATGGTCGAGGTCGGCACCCAGCCGCGCGCGCAGAACAGATATTCATCGATCCGCTCCTCGGCAGCGGGACCGCGCGGCGGCTTCAGCCAGAAGGTGCCGGTGCCGCGGTCCATGGCGATCTGCGTGAACAGCATGCAGTCGCCCGGCTGCTGCGCCAGAATGCCGGCAGCATGTTCGAGCTTGTTCGGCAAGAACTGATCGTCGGAATCGAGCAGCGCGACATAGGGCGCGCGCGCTTCGTCGAAGCCGGTGTTGCGCGCCGCGCTGGCGCCGCGATTGGGGGTGCGGATGTAGCGGAAACGATCGTCGCCCAGCGCGACGATCACCTGTTCCAGCGCCTCGCCGTCCTTCGATCCGTCATCGACGACCAGACATTCGAAATCGGCAAAGGTCTGCGCCTGCAGCGACGCCAGCGTCGGCCCAATCTTGTCCGCGCGATTATACGCGGGGATGACCACCGAAAACATGGGCTGCAGATTCGTCATTCGCCTACCCTAACGACACAGTATGTTCGTACAAGTTCCGACCCTGTCTGCGCCATGTTTGCCGCGATCCTGCAGACGGCATCCCCCTGCCCCGCTATAATACTACACCGCGAAATGCTGCACCGCAAACCGGATAGTAAACAAATGCTGCATGCGCTATAGCCCCGCCGCTTTCGACCCTTGCGCTTCGATAGGGAAGGCCGGGGCGATGAAAAGGGTGGCAAGCGCGATGAACGGTAAGGCAGCAACGAACCGGTCCGGCATGGAAACGACCAGGATCGCCGGATTTCCGGTAGTTACCGCGGGTCGTCAGGCGCTGACCGACCGGATGGCTGCCGATTGCAAGCGCGGTCCCGACGGTGCCGGACGCGGATCGGTACTGGTGTTCGACATCAACGGCCATGGCATTTCGATGGCGGGGACGAACCGTGCCTATCGTGACGCGCTGCACCAAGCCGACATGATCCATGCCGATGGCGGTGTCTGGGTCGCCATGTCCCGGCTGACCGGCACGCCGATCGAGGAACGCAGCGCCACCACCGACATGATGACCGACTTCGCCGCACGCTGCGAACGCGACGGCCTGTCCTTCTACATCCTGGGCGGCACCGAAGAGGTGAACCAAGCGTTCTGCGCGTTCTTGAAGCGCGAATATCCCCGGCTACGCATCGCGGGCAGCCGCAACGGCTATTTCAAGGCCGAACAGGATGCGGAAGTGATCGAACAGATCGCCGCGGCGAAGGCCGACGTCATCTGGGTCGGGATGGGCAAGCCGCGCGAGCAGCAATTTTCGATCGCGCTGCGCCGCCGGCTGGACCATGGCTGGATCGTCACCTGTGGCGGCTGCTATAACTATTTCGTCGGCGAATATACTCGCGCGCCGCAATGGATGCAGTCGGCCAACCTCGAATGGCTGCATCGCATGGCGACCGAGCCGCGGAAATTCGCATGGCGCTACATCACCACCAACCCGCATTCACTGGCGCTCGGGCTGTGGGATGTGCTTAAGCTGAAGGCCTCACGTTCGACCAAAGCCCGCTGATGCGGGTCGATTCGCTGACCGGCGTTCGCGGTGTCGCGGCGATGGCGGTCATGCTCTATCATATCCCGCAGCAGCCGGCCTTTGCCACGTTTCGAATGACCCTGTTCGATCGGGCCTATCTGTGCGTCGACCTGTTCTTCGTGTTGAGCGGCTTCGTCATGGCGATCGGCTATCGCGACATGATCGCCGAACGTCCGATTGCTGCGCGCTGTGGTGCATTCCTGCGGCAGCGGCTGGCCCGGGTGTTTCCGCTGCACCTCGTCGTCACCTTGGCGTTCCTGCTGCGGGCGATGGTCGATATGTCCGGTGATGGCGGACGGCCGGGTACGTTCGACGTCGTCGCCAATCTGGTAATGATCCAGTCCTGGGGGCTGGGTACTGCCGCGCTGGCCGGTAACAGCTGGTCGGTCAGTACCGAATGGGTCGCCTATCTGCTGTTTCCGCTGATCGCTATCGGCGCCGCATCGCGGCTGCGGCTCGCATTGGTGGTTGGCGCCGTCGCATTGCTGGCGCTGGTCGCACTGTCGGGGATCGGCATCCAGGGGCCGATGGACGTTGTGCAGCGCACCTCGATCCTGCCGGTGCTGCGCTGTCTGGGCGGGTTCACGCTGGGCGTGGTGGCGTATGGTTTCGCCGACCATCCCGCCGTGCGGGCGCGGCTGAGCGGTGACCGGGCGTTCGGCATCGTCTGCGCCATGATCGCGCTCGCATTCCTGGTGCCGGAAGGTGACCTGATCGTCGTCCTGTTGCTGCCGGTGCTGATCCTGTGCTGCTTCTTCGAGGGCCGGGCGGTTCGGGCGATCCTCGCGAACCCGGTAATCCTGCGGTTGGGCGTCACCTCCTATTCGCTCTACCTCTGGCATCCACTGTTCCGGGACATGGGTGCCTGGATCGTCGGGATGCTGCATCGGGCGGGCGTCACGCAGATCGACGCGGTCGCCTATCTGCTGCTGATTGTCGGCACGCTGATCTTTTGCGAGCTGAGCTATCGCGGGATCGAGGTGCCGGGCCGTCGCATCCTGCTGTGGCGGGCCAGCCGTCCCCTGCGCCCCATGGCCGGAGTACCGGCATGACCCATGTCGTCATCGCCGTGCCGACCTACCGTCGCCCGGACCAGTTGCGCAAACTGCTCGACTCCCTGGCGGTGCAGGTCGATGCGCCGCCGATGACCGTCGTCATCGCCGACAATGACCGCGTTCGCCACGAGGGCGTCGCCATGGCTGAAGCGATGCTTGCGGCCGGATACCCCCATGCGATCGATGCCTTTGTCGTCGACACGCCCGGCTTGTGCCATGCCCGCAACGCGCTGGTCGACCACGCGCTGGCGGTGGACGCGGCGACGCATGTCGCGATGCTGGACGACGACCAATGGGTCGCCCCCGACTGGCTGGCCAGGCTGCTGGCGGCGCATCGCCGGCACGGCGCGGACATTACCGGCGCGCCGGTCCGCTACCAGTTCGATGGCGCCCCGCCGCACTGGAACGATGCGCTGTTCGTGTTCCAGCCGGAGAGTCGCGACGACGGGCCGACGTCGATGCTGTTCAGCCTGACATCGGCGGTTGCCGATCGCCGCCTGTGGGAAACGACCCCCGCCCCCCGGTTCGACACGCGGCTGAACCAGATCGGCGGCGAGGACCTCGACCTCTACACTCGTTGGGCGGCCGAAGGGCGCCGCTTCGGCTGGACCAACACCACCGACGTGTTCGAAGCGGTCCCGGCGGATCGCACCACGCTGCGCTGGGCATGGCGGCGCATCTGGCGGGTCGGCAACACCGATACGATCGTGGCCTGGAACCGATCCGGTGGCGCGCGGCGGGTAAAACTGGTCGCGCGAACCTTGGCGATGACCGGCGCGGCGCTGCTGCTCTGGCCGCTGTCGGTGCTGTCGCGCCGACGCCGGCTGCGCGCGACCGGCCGGGTCATCCGCCAGTTCGGGCGGATCGCCGGGCTGAGCGGCCATGCCTTCAAGGAATATGCGGGCGGATAGCCGGCAGGCGCCCCCCCGAAACAACTTTCCTACAGATAAAATTTGAACATATAGGGAACGCCTGCCGGCATAATCGGGTGCCGGCGACGGAGGCGTTCCATGGCATATAGCAACCATCCCGACACGGCGACCGGGCCGGCGCGGGCTCCCTTTCCGATCATCCCCAGCGATACCGCCGAACTGCCGGCCTTCCCTAAGGGCATCTATGTCGGCCGAGGCGGCGACGTCACGCTGCGCGGCATCGAGGGGACGGCCGACGTCACCTATCGCAACCTGCCCGACGCGTCGTATATCGCCGTCCGCGCGCGCTATGTCCGCGCCACCGGCACCACCGCGTCCGACCTGATCGCGGAGGCCTGATCCCATGACCGCACGGCAATCGGGAGCGCAGGGCGGAATGACCGACCGGGCGCTCGACATGAAGCTGGCGACGCGCAACCTGCGCATGCCCGCCAACAACCGGGTCGCGGTTTTCGGCCCCAGCCATGCCGCGCAGCATTTTGCAGGCACCAATGCGTCAGGCGAAGTGCCGACATTGCTTGGCCAGACGGTCGGTGCGGTCCATTGGGCCAATTTCCTGTCGGGCGGGCGGGCGCTGCTGGAGCCGGCCGACATGGTGGCGCGTAACGGCGAATGGACCGGGCCGATGGCGTGGAACGGCATCGACTATCCCGGGCTGATGTCGCGCGTCGAGCGGCTGCTGGCGACCGGTGTCGGCCATGTCGTGATGGTCGCGCCCAGCGCCAACGATCGCAACGCGTGGACCGCCGCCCAGTCGATCGCGAACCTGACCGCGATCGTCGATCGCATCGTCGAGGCGGGGATGCTGCTGACCATCCTGCTCGATTATCCCCACGGCGCGGCGGCCTATACCGTGATGCGGCTGTCGAACACTGCGGCCAGCCCGCAGCTCGACCATTGGAACGTCGTCAATCGCTGGCTGCTGACGCTACACGGACAGCGCGGCATCCGCGTCGTTGATACGCCCGCGATCCTGGGCGACCTGACCAGTGCCGAGGGACAGGCGGCGTCGGGCGTCACGATCGACGGGCTGCACCTGTCGACCCAGGGTGCCTATCTGGTCGGGCGGGTGCTGGCCCGCGAATGGCGGCGCCTGTATCCGCTGGGCAATGTCCTGCCGTTCGGACAGGCGGAGCGCCCCGGACAGGCCGGCGTCAATCCCGGTGCGATAGTGTCGACCCAGCCCTATTTCGGCGGCACCGGCGGGACTCCCGGATCGGGGGCTACCGGGCAGATCGGCACCGGATGGACGACAGCGCTGGCCGCCGGGGTCAGCGGCACCTATTCGAAAGCCACGACGACCGGCTTTGGCGGGCGCAACTATATCGACGAGGACGGTCCGCCGACCAAGGACTGGCAGCAGATCGCGCTGTCGGGAACGGCGAGCGGCACGGCCGACGTCATCCTGCTACGCCAGGCGATCAATCCTGCGATCGGCGATCCGCTGCGCGCGGTGGCCGAGATCGAGGTCGATCCCGGCACCACCGGGCTGTCGGGGATCGGAATCTACATCTTCCACAGCGGCAGCGGGCAGCAGATCCGCGCGTTCGGCACACCGCCGAGCGGGCTGGCCGATCCGTGGCCGTCGCAGGGTTTGGCAGGAGTGATGCGGACCCCGCGGTGGGTCGCCGACAGCAATCTCTGCTACCTGCAACTGTCCGCCAAGCCGATCAACGGCGGGGCGGTGTCCGCGACGCTTCGCGTGCGCGGCATGGCGGTCGGCAAGACGCTGTAGCAGGACGACGACCGGGCGACGCATGCGCTGCCCGGTTGTCGGTCGCACGTCAGGGAATGCGCTGCGCCGAACAGTCCAGTTCACCGCGCACGCCGCCTTCGAAAAAGCTCGGCTTGCGCAATTCGCAACCGGTCGTCCGTTCGGCAGCGGTGCGGAACCGTTCCATGATATTGTTGTTGCGCGGCGCGGCGGGATCGCCGCCGGTGATCTCGGCCGTGTCGGGCGACAGGCGCCGCACCAGATAGGGCCAGCCCGCAACCTCGATCCGGGGCGTATCGTCGATCACCGCCGGTTTGGGCGCAGGACGCGGCGGCGGGACCGGCAGCATCGTCTGATAGGCGATCAGGGCAAGTAGCAGCATGGGTTGGAGATGGCGCTTAGCGCCGCCCTGTGCAACCGTCGAGTTGATGTCGCGCGGTCAGACCGGCGGGACGACCGTTCCCCGGAACCAGTTGCGCACCGCAATCCACTGATCGGCTGCCCGGCGATAGGCATTTTGCGGCATGAAGATCTGCAGAAACACCGTTGCTGCCAGCCGCGGCGAATAGGCGCCGCGCAGCACCGCCGCGAGATACAGCCGCAAAGCCCCTGCCGCATCCGAATGGCGTACGACCTTGGCGATGTGCCAGCCGAAATAACCGCGATAGGCTCGTTCGGGGATATGTGGGCGCAGGTCATTCAGCCACTGCACCTTTTCCGCGCGATGGCCGTTGGCCGACAAGCGGTCGTCGCGCGGATCGTCGGCCCACACCACACTGGGGGTCGTCGTCATGCGAAAGCGGCAACCGGCCAGCGCAAGGCGAATGGCGAAATCGGTATCGTCGCCGAACGTCACGTCCGACCGGTAGCGAACCTGCGCGGCAATCGCGCGCGGCACCAGCAGCCCGCTGGTCTGCACGAAGCCGCGATCGCACATAAGATAGGATGCCATGTCTTCGCCATCGCCGATCCCACGCGGCGGCTTGACGACGAACCGGCCACCGCCGCGATCGGCAACGACCGCCGAATAGGCGGCGACCTTCAGGTCCCCGCCGGCCAGTGTCATCAGGTCGGCCAGGTGATTGGGCAGGAACCGATCATCGGAATCGAGCAATGCGATATAATCGCCGCGCGCCAGGTCGAACCCGCGGTTGCGCGCCGGGCCGGCGCCGCCATTGGTGACGGCGACCACGACCAGTCGGGGATCGTCGATCGCCCGCAACCGATCCACGCTGTCGTCTTGCGACCCGTCATCGATAACGATGACTTCCAGCGGCGAGAAATCCTGCTTCAATGCAGATTCCACCGCCGCCACCACCGCATCGGCCCGGTTGTAATTGGGAATGACGACCGAAACCGTCGCGCGGGGTACGTTCATCACAACCCGCGTTCGTCCAGACCGTCTCGCCTTCCCAGCGCCACCCCAATTCCCCTTTCACACACCCGGCGGCACAGGGCCGCATCAGGCAATATATTTTCCTGCCCGTCGCACGACCGGCAGCCGAACGATCACCGCGCGTGCAACGATAGGCCCTATTATCCCCGCTAACATCAACACACTAAGGAACGGTGCGTTCCATGCTCCGTCCGCTGGGAACAAACGAAGCCAGATTAGTTTCGCCACCCCAATACAGATGGTATTCATGAGATAGATTGCCATCGAGTTAGCCCCGACGATCTGCAAAAGCCGCGAACGCTGCGCCGCGGGGAACAGCATCGCGCCGTGCAGGGCCGGGATGGACAGCAGGCCGCAATACAGCAGTGCGAAGGGATGCCATGGCCCCTGCGATGCCGCGGCAGCAAACAGCAGTGTCAACGGTAGCCACCAGCGCTTGAAGCGCGTCACGCACCAGTCCCAGTGCAGCCACGCCCAGCCGCCGACGGCGAAGAACACATAATATCGCAGCAGCCGGGCGAGATAAAATCGCTCGGTAACCATAAAATATTCGGCCGCCATGGATACGACCAGTGCGATACCGACCAGCAATGCCATCCTTCCCCGGAAACGGGCTAACAGGAACGGCGTCACCAGCGAATAGATGAACAGGACGAGCAGGTACCAGATCGAAATGTTCGGATTGTCCGGCGTATTCGACAGCACCCGCCACAGGCCGGTCGAGACATTGCCGACGCCTTCATGGACTTCGCCGAACTGCGCAGCCGCCGCCTTGCCCAGGATGATGACGATCCCGAAGAACGCGAACGGCACCAGAAGCCGGTCGGCGCGCGACGTCACCAAGGACCGCCAGGCCTTGCCGAGCCGCAGATGCGCCTGGGTCAGGAAAAAGACATAGCCGCTCAGGTACAGAAAGAACGGCATGTGAAAGGTGTAGATGATATCGCGCGTCGTCGCATACCAAGCCGATTCACCAGGCGAATTGGCCTGTACCAAATGGCCATAGACCACCAGCAACATGCCCAGCCCCTTGGCCACATCGATATGCAGCAGGCGCTGTCGCGAGCGATCCGGGGCTGGACCTTCCTGTACCATAGCCGGCCCTTCAGACCTGTTGCTGCGGACGATAGCGCCGGGACCAGCCACGACGACGAACCGTGCGCGTCGTGTCCCAGTTCGTATCCGCCAGCCACTGGGTTTCGCCCCGCTTCGCTGCCACGAAGCGGGTATGCATCACGAGGATGAAGACCACCACGAACGACCAGCTTTCCTTGTCGGGGGCGAAGAACTGCGCTTCGGTGAAGTTCTGCACCACACCGAAGAACCACACCCCCGCCCCCATCGACGCCAGCGGGATATCGCGGTCGGATGACGTCCAGAACCGGTAGAACGGCAGAAACACCAGCGCGACCAGCGCGAGAACGAAGCCGATGATCCCCGTCGTCAGCAGAATCTCGAAATAGCCGGAATGCGAGTGGCCGACCGCCGCGACGACCTTGTTCACGCCCAGTCGCAGCATCGGCGACGCCTCACCGATGGCATAGAATGACCCGTAGCCCGACCCGAGCAGGAAATGCTCGCGGATATAGGGCATGATCGACGCCCAGATCGCCACCCGCCCGGAGAGAGTCTCATAGTCTGAGAAATAGGCGTACACGAGGTCCCAGTTGATGGCGACCAACATACCCGCAGTGGCGATCAGCAGGATCAGGCCATACCAGAACAGGATGCGCTTCGACGGATTGCCGACCCGGCAGCGGTACAGGATGTACGAGAACATCAGGCTGATGCCGACCCAGCCGAGCGAAGTCTTGGAATCGGTCTTGAACAGCACGAACGCCGCGCCGAAGAACAGGGCGATATCCAGCCAGCTACGCCGCCGCCAGCTGTGGTGGAAGAAGATGATCGTGGCATATGCCATGACCGCACCGGTCACGTTCTTGTGCCGGAAAACGCCCTTCCACGTCCCGATCAGTTCGGGATCGAGTTCGTTCGCCGGATGGACCGCGAACGAAAACAGCGGAATCGACGACAGGCACGCGGTGATGATGGATACCACCACGCTCAAGCCGAGAAAGATGTACATAAGACGCACGGTCTGGCGCGCCCCAAGAATGTCGATGGTGAACGCCATGCTGGCAAGCACGACGACCATCCCCAGCGATCGGCGGATCGAAATGCCCGGATCGATAGCCCATGTCGCGCTCAACAAACACCAAATGCACGCGATCAGATAGGCATAAGAAATTGCGTGGAAGTTCTTTAGGCCGCGCATGTAGAATACGATCGCGGTAACGATGCCGAACAGCGCGAAATAGAAGAACTGCCGAAACGCGCTTCCGGCCTGCGCTGCCAGCACTTCGCCGTCCAAATTCTCGGCGGCGGCATACGCATCGTTCGCCGGCGCATAACGCAGGTTGACGCAGATCATGTAGAACAGTGCCAGCAGCACGATCTGGAAAAACAGCTGCACGCGCTTGTCATAGCGCAGCATCTCCACCGGGCGGTGCCAGCTGCGCCGCTGCGGGGATGCCATGCCTGCGGAGTCGGGGATCGTCGTCGCCATGGCTCAAGCCTCTGCCTTGCGCCGGCCGACCAGCGCCATCATGGACAATACCCAGCGCCGGTTGAGAAACCAGCTGCTGCCGAGATAGATCAACCCACCTGCGATACCGCCGGCCACGATCCGGATGAAATGGTCGGTGATCGGCAGCGCCACGAACAACCCTACCCCGGCGGCGGCAGCGGTCGCCAGCAGCGGCCGAAGCCATTGCAGATTATATTCGACGAACCCCGCACCGGTAATCGGCCGGATGACCCCGGCCCATAGTGCGATGGCGAAGACCGCATAGAAGATCGTGATGCCCACCGCGACGCCCATCGCGCCCCAATGCGCGGCGATCGCGGCGGTGATCGCCAGCGTCACTGCGACGGTCAGCGACTGGATCAGCGCGACCTTCGACTTGCCGGTGCCATAGAGCAGACTGCCGACCGGATTGCCGAGCGACCGGAACATGCCCCACAACGCGAACATGCCGAGCAGGTCGGCGGCATTGCCCCAGCGTGGCCCCAGCGCGATCAGCGCCACGTCCTGCCGGAACGCGGCGATGAAGCCGTAGATCGGGAAATTGATCGCCGAGGTCATCGCGAGCGTCGTCAGATAGACGTTGCGGATGCGCCCCTTGTCGTGCTGCACCTCGGCCAGCAGCGGCGTACCGACCCGGGTGATGATCGGGTTGGTCGCCATCATCACCTTCAGGCACAATTCGCGCGGCACCGAATAGATGCCGAGCATCGTGCTGCCCAGCAGCCGCCCGACGATCAGGATGTCGATCTGTACCGCCGCGGTGTTGGCCAGGCTGGCGCCGAGCAGATACATGCCGGAGCCGAGATAGGGCCTGGCATCGGCGAAGTGGAAATAGGCGCGCAGGTTCCAGTCGTTCGACCGGGCGAACAACCAGTAGAACAGGCTGTTGCAGCCACTGAGCAACAGGATCGCCGCGACCAGCGCATAGACCCCGGCCCCGTTCCACGCGAGGATGATCGCCGCCAGCGTGCTGATCGCCGCCGAACACAGCTCGACGATCGCGATGGTGCGGAATTCCAGCCGCTTTTCGGCCAGCACCTTGATCTGCTGCCCCAGCGCCAGGAACAGGAAGGACAGCCCCGACAGCGCCAGCGGCAGCGCCGCGCGAGAATCGCCCAGAAAGCTGGCCAGCGCGGGCGACGCCGCCGCGACGATCCCCGCCAGCACCGCGCCGATCGCGACATTCAACCAGTAGAGCGTGGTCAGCGCATCGTCCGAAATCGTCCGGCTGTGGATGATGACCGAACTGACCCCCAGATCGGCGAACAGCTGCACAAAGGCGGTGACGGTCAGCACCATCGCCATCAGGCCGAAATCATGCTGCGTCAGCAGACGGGCGAGGACGAAGATCTGCAGGGTCTGCAACAGCACCCGCCCCGCCGTGGCGAAGCTGGTCCAACGCACCGCGGCAACCGCGCGGCCCTTGATCGTCACCGGACATTCTCCGGCACGCCATACGCCTCGACGATCTGTGCGATCTGCCGATCGTTGTTCGAACCGTTGACGAAATTGACGTTCATCAACGCCACTTCCTGCGACCCCGGCCATTCGCGGAACCGCCGGCGCGGGCCGACCCGGCGCACCGTCGCGCCCGACAGCCGCGCCATCCAGTTGAGCCACACATCATCGGTCGTCGGGCACAGTTCCAGCAGCCGATCGACGCGGGTGACATCGGGATGGAAGATGCCCGGCGGATAGAGGATCCCGCCGATGCCGGTCCCGAACAGATTGGGGCTGTCGCCCAGATCGTCGACCTGATGCTCCCATTCGACATAGGGGGCGAGGCCGTCGCCCTGCCGCTTCATCCGATGGGCGCGGGTGCACAGGATTTCGCGGCGGTCGGCGCGCCAGTCGTCGACCAGATACCCCAGCCAGTCGGCCGGATAATAGACATCGTCATCGGCGGTGACGATCGCCGCATCGGGATAGGCTTCCAGAGCGGGAATGATCTTCTTGTACGACCGCAGGTCGGGCGTGGTGCGGATCGTCAGCCCATGGGCTTCGAGCGCGCGCACCTCGGCGGGCAGCGCATCGATATCGGCCGGCGCGATCCACAGCACCGTCGCATCGGCCTTCACCTCTTGCGACAGCAGGGTGGCGAGGGTCGGTGCCAGCGTATCGAACCGCTTCGAGTAGGATGTCAGCGACACGACCAGCGGAAAGGGCAGCTTGTGCGGACGCTGCTTGACGGTGCGCAGGCGGACAAAGGCGTAGCGGCGCAGCGCCGCCAGGTACAATGTCTTCGCAAGAGCCTTAACCATCGTCCCGTTCCCTCGATACCGTTTCGCGGCCATCGCGGCGCCAGCGCCGCTCCGCGACCACGACGCCCCACATCATCACCGCCTGCCCCAGCAGGATGCCGACCAGCGACCAGGCGGCGGCAAAGCTGGTCAGCACCAGCGCGACGCCCGCGACCGACACGCCGCACGCGACCATGCTGGCGGTCGCCAGGGCGCGGAAGCGGTCGGCCGCCTGCAACAAAACGCTTGCCGGCGTCATGATGCATTGCAGCAAAGCGATCGCTCCGGTCAACACCACCGCGATTTCGACCGACCGCGCGTCGAGCTTCGCCGGCACGACCGTTCCGGGCACCAGCCACAACATGCCGGCCGCCAGCGCGATCGTACCCGCCCACAGCAGCAGCAGGACCAGCAGGAAATGGCGCCGCGACCGCTCGGCGGCATCGACCCGTCCGGCGCTCAGGTCGCGCGCCATGCGCGGACGCTCGGTCTGGGTCAGCGCGGTGATGCAGACATTCAACGGCCGCAGGAACAGCGCCGCAACGCTGAGCGGCGCGAACGCATCCGGCCCGAGCATCGCCGTCACCAGATAGGCATGGCCGTTGGTCGTCGCCTCGCTGGTGACGACCCCGACCAATGCCCAGCTCGCCTGATCGCGCCAGATCGGACGATAGGCGCCGAGCGACGCGATCCCGACCAGTGCGCCGATCACCGCGGTGAAGGGCACCAGGGCCAGCAGCGTCGCGACGACGAACCCCGCGGCGATATGCGCCAGCCCGCCGCCCAGCCACAGGACGGCGCCCGCCCACAGGCCGAGGATCGCGGCATAGATCAGGTCGGACAGCGCGGCGCGGACCGGCTGGTCCTCGGCATAGGCATGGTTGCGCCCGAACCAGCGGATCAGTGCGAGGAAAGCGGTGGCACCAAATCCCAGCGCGACCGCCAGCGAGGAAGCCCCGACCCCCATGACGACCCCGACCAGCACGCCATAGCCCACCGACAGCGCCAGATTGACCGCGCGTAGCGTGCGCAGCCCGTCCGTCCGCCCGTCGGTCCGGTGGATCAGGATCGAATAGGGCGCGCAGACCAGCGCGTTCGACAGGCCGAAGCCCAGCTGGATCAGGACGATGGCAAAGGCGAGCAGACCGACGCCGCTGGCCGGCAATCGCGCGATCGCGACCAGCTGGATCGCGAAATGCGCGACGGACACGAACGCCGACGAGCCGCTCACCAGCCCATAGCGGCGCAGCACGTCGGTCCATGGCGGGGCGGAGCGCGAGGTCATGCAGACGTGCTGGTCATCGTTCGATGGCCCGGCGCGGTCAGGACGACATCGCCGGGCCGGAACAACGGATCAGACCAGAACCGACCCGGCGACCGGAATGCCGCGCTGGTCGAGCACGTCGACGATGCGGCGGATGTCGGCGATCTTGGTGCGGTGCTTTTCGGCGACCACCACGACATTGTCGAACCCGGCCAGCAGGTTGCCGAGCGCCAGGACGCGGTCGCCCATCGCCGGCAGCGCGACGATGATCTGGCGTACGCCCGGCATCGACCATTGTTCGACCTGTTCGACCAGCGCGCCGCGTTCCAGGTGGCTCGCCTGCGACGCCGCATCGCTGCCGGCGGGCACGACGAACAGTCCGGGGATCGCGGTCCGCTGCGCGGTGATCGTCGCGTCGGGGGTGCGCAGGCAGTCGGCGACGCCGGGTGCCTCGGGAACGCGCAACAGCGACGCGATCGCCGGATCGGCAAGGCCGGCATCGACCAGCCCGGTGACCGTGCCCATCTGGGCGAACACCGTCGCCAGATTGGCGCTCAGCACCGATGGCGCGTCGCCCGGCGACACGCCGACCACGGCGGTCAGCGCGATGCGGGTGTTCAGCCCGTTCTGCTCGCTGGTGGCGGCGATGACCTTGGCGCGGATCGCGCGGATCTTCGCCACCATGTCGTCGCTGCGGAAGGCCGCGACGACCAGCGGATCGACCCGGGGGTCGCCCATCTGCAACAGCGACCGGGCGTCGTCGTTGCCCGGAACGGAATCATCCCCCGCCCCCTGGCGGTGTACCGTCGATTTCAAACGCATAGGATGTACTTTCCCAAAGCTTAGGCGTGACGGAGCGCAAGGGCGGAGGACTTGTCCGAGCTGCCGTCGGTGAAGTCGGCCAGGACGTCGAGGTCGGTCGCCTTGGCAAGGCCACTGGCCGAGCGCGCACGGGGCGATGCGATTTCGAGGATGAGCGCCAAGCCGCAGCCCAGCACGCCGCCGAACACCAGCCCGCCCAGCAACCACAGCAGCACGTTCGGCTTGAACGGCAGCAGCGGTGCGGTCGCACGGTCGAGGACCGTGGTGTTCGCCCGCGACACTTCGCTCTTGAGCGCGGCATCGTTCAGGCGTTGGCGCACCGTGTCATAGGTCTGGCGCGCGGCATCGACGTCACGCTGCAGCACCGACAGCTGGTCCTGGGTGCCCGACATCCGCAGCATCCGCGCCTGCTGTTCGGCCAGCCGGTTGCGCAGGTCGGCCTCGCGCCGCACCGCCGCGCCGCTCGCGGCTGACAGGGCGTTCGACTGAATGCCGCGGGTCGCCGCCAGCTGGGCGCGCAACGTCGCCAGCTGGGCCTGCGCCGCGATCATCTCGGGATGGTTCGGCCCCAGCGTGCGGCCGAGTTCGGCGGCTTCGGCCGACTTGATCGCCACCTGCTGCTGCAGCCCCTGCACCGACAGCGCGGCGTTGACCTCTGGCATGTTCGCGCCACCGGCCTTCGACCGTGCCTCGGCGGCGGCGGCTTCGGCGCTGGTCAGCTCGGCCGACAGGCTCTTCAGCTTCTCCGCCTCGACGTCCATGCGGTCGACACCGATGATGCCGTTGGCGCGCTGGAAATCGGTCAGGCGGCGCTGCGCCTGTTCGAAACGCTCGCGCACCTCGGCGGTCCGCTGGTCATACCAGCGCGCATTGACGCGGGCCGGGTTGACACGCAGCTCGACCTGCTTCGCCAGGAAGGTGTCGGCGAACAGGTTCGCCACCCGCGCCGCCGTTTCCGGATCGCGGTCGATATAGCCGATCGTGATGACGTTGCTCTGGCGGTCGGTATCGACGCTCAGATTCTTCGCGATCTCGTCGCGAACGCGCTGCACCTCGACCGGGTCGTTCGGCTTTTCGATCAGGCCGGACTTGGCCGCCACTTCGGACAGCACCAGCTCGCTGCGCAGCACGCTGACCTGCGTGCCGATGATCGAATCGATCACCGCGGCGCTTTGCTGCTGGTCCTTTTCGGACTGGTCGGTCTGGGCCAGATCGACCAGCAGCGACGATGTCGCGCGATACTGGCGGGGCTGGATCAGCGCCAGCGTCGCCGCCAGCGCGAACACGACCCCGCCGACCAGCAGGATCAGCATCAGACGGGTCCGTACGACCTGCCATAGATCGGCTAAGTTGAAGCTCATTCCGTCACACCTTTCCGGGGCAGGCCCCGTCCCCCGATCACTGGCCGCCGATCCGGCGCACCCCGACCCCATGTTCGATCATCAGTCCCAGGAACTGCGGCGCCAGGCTGTCGCGGAACATCACCGCGCCATGCGCCATCGTCACCAGCGCCGGCCCCACCTGCTGCATCACCCGTGCCAGCGCCGCATCGTCCAGCGTGTCGCGGCCCAGCGTCGTCCGCTCGACCAGCCGCAGCAGGTCGTCGTTCGTCGCCGGGTCGCCGATCGCCCGGGTGAAGATGCGGTGGTCGTTGCCGCTGATATCGGCCCAGCCGGCAAAGGCGCGCTGGAAGCCCTGCGCCACATCCGCCGCCTCGATCCGGTCGCTGCCGCGCGCATCGGCGACCAGCGCCGCCTCCAGCCCGAACAGCCGCGCGTGATAGGGCGATCCATAGGCCGAATGCACGACCGCCGCGGCCGCATCGGGTGCGAAAGCCATGCCGCACTTGTCCGCGCAGCTGTCCAGCAGGGTGCGCAGGTCGTCGGCCGCGATCGGCCCGACCGGCACGACCAGCATGTGCCGCCTAAGCGACGGATGGCCGCTGATCAGGTCATCGACATTGGCCGCGATCCCGACGATGACGATCTGCACCCGCGCATGCATGTCGCTCAGCAGCTTCATCAGCGCGGCGACCTCCGACTGCACGGCGGCATCGTCGATCCGGTCGAATTCGTCGAGAACCAGCACGGTCGGCTGCCGCACCTCGCCCAGCGCGGTCGCCAGTTCGCGCGGACCGAAGGCCACGTCGTTCAGCGCCGCCAGCCGCTGCATCAGCGCGGTGTCGCGCCCGGTGCCCGGCAGCGATTCGAGGAACGGGCGGAACAGGTCGGTGAAGCCGATATTGCCGCTGGTCGATTCGTACAGGACGATCTGGCCCACCTCGTCGGCGAAATCGCCGAACACGCGGACCAGCGACGTCTTGCCCGACCCGCGCGCGCCGAACACGACGACGTGCTTGCGCTCCCACACGACACCGCGCACCATCCGGTCGACTTCCTCGGTGCGGCCCGACAGGCCGAACCGGTCCTCGACCGGCAATGCCGCGGCAAAGCCCCGATGGATGCGCAGCCGGCGATCGGGCTGTGCGACCGGCGCGGCGGGTTCCGCCGCCGGCGGAAACGGCACGACCCGCTCGATCCGGAGCGGGCGGTGCCGCGGGGGATCGATCAGCCGTGCGAACATGGTCTTCAAGCTGGCGAACACGCCCATGCGAAATTTCCTTTAACCGCCGGTCGCGATCAGAACAGCTTTTCCTTGATGATCAGCACGTCTTCGGGCTGCACCACGTCGTCCAGGCCCAGGCCGTTGACCTTCTGGCCACCGCGCCGCACCTCGATCCGCCGCGTCGATCCGGCGAGCGTCGGACCGCCCGCGCGCGCCAGCGCCTGGCGATAGGTCATCCCCGGCTGCACCGCGAAGGCGCCCGGCTCGTTCACCTGGCCATAGACATAGACCATCTCCGCCGGCGGCACGAACAGCGTGTCGCCCGGCCGCACCAGCCGCGCCCCGCCTGCGCCCAGATCGGCGAGCGACAGGCGTTCGGGCGCCCCGTTCATCGGGGTCAGCACGACGACGTTGGCGCCATCGGCGCGCACGCCGCCGGCCCGCGCGATCAGCATCGCGACGGTATAGGGGCGGTCGAGCGGATAGTTGCCGGCATTGGGCACATTGCCCAGCACCGTCGCCGACCGGCTGACATAGTTCGACACCTCGACGCTGATCGACGGCTTGGTCAGATAGCCGCGACGCGAATATTCACTGGCCAGCGTGCGCGACAGGTCGGCGGCGGTCATGCCGGCGGCCCGCACCGGGCCCAGCAGCGGCATGTTGACCGTGCCGTCGGCGGCGATGCGGGTCTTCACCGCCATGTCGGTCCGGCCGTAGACGCTGATCGCGACCTCGTCGTCGGGACCCAGGATATAGCCCGCCTGCGGCAGCGTGGCGGCCGGCGCGGTCGCCGGGGTCTGCGCCGGCAGGACCGACGGGAAGGTGATCGCGGCGAACATCGCGCCGCCGATCAGGCGCATCTTGGTGCTGTTCATCTTGGCTCAGCCTTTTCCTCAGAATCGCATTTCGGCGGACGCAGTCACGCGGGTCGCATCGAAATCGCCGATCGACGGCTCCGTCTTGCGCCGCGAATGGGTCGCGTCGAGTCGCAGAAACAACCGCCCCGTCATCTGCCGTGCCAAACCGGCACGGAAAATCGGCGACTGGTCCTTTTCCAGCCCGCCACGCACGCCGCCCGGCGGCGCGCGGAAATCGCGGGTCCGGTAATCGAAGCCCAATGTGGCGGAGGTCAGTTCGTTGACCTGCATCTGCCCGACCAGGCTGTAGCTCGACTGCACGGCATAGGCGGTGGTCAGCAGCGTATCGAACACCACCGACCGCGCCGCCGTCGCTTCGATCTTCAGCGGGGCCAGCGCCCGGCTGACCACCTGCGCGCGCCAGCCGAGACCGCCATAATCCTCGATCAGCGGGTCGTCGCTGCGCACCGACAGCCAATGGACGTCGACGCTGGCGGTCAGCAGCGGCGACACCGCCCGATCGAGCGCCACGCCGGCGCGATCGACCGAACTGCCGCCGCGCACCTGGTTCGGACGGGTGATGTCGTCGCGGCGATAATAGGCCAGCGCCTGCCCCAGGCTCGGCCGGCGATAGCCGATGCCGACGATGCCGGAGGTCGTCCGCTGGTCGGCATAGTCGAACTCGCCGTCATTGTCCGATTCATACCGCTCGGCCGACAGCAGCGGATAGAAGCCCGCTGGCCGCTGGCACGTCGCGGTCGCCCCAAAGCGCGTCTGGCGGATGGTGTTGTCGAGCGGCGCGTTGAGATCGCCGAAATCGGTGCGCTGGCGGTTATATTCGCCGTAGGGCGTGATGCTGCACGTGCCCGCAATCCCCGCCGTGCCCCGCGCGCCCAGCGCCAGACGCGGCCGGCTGCGGTCGGGATTGAAGGTGAAGATTTCATAGCCGTACAGCGCGTTCGCCGTCACCTGCGCCCCGCCCAGGATGCGGTCGATCCGCGCCGATACCGCCGGCGCGACGATCAGCTCGTCGGTGCGCCCATCGGCCCCCTTGATCGTGCGAAAGATATTGTCGTCATAGGCGACCGACAGCGCGGGCGTGATGATGATGTCGTTTTCGCGCAGCGACAGCGGCGCCGACGCGACCGCCGACGGCAGATAGAGCGACAGGGGCTGCTGCACATCGCGCGAGCGTCCCGCCACTTCGCGCGGCTGGGCGAACGCGGGCAGCGCCGACGCCAGCATCGCCGACGTTAGCATCATGGCCGCACAGGAACGCCGACATGTGCTGATTCGCCGATCGATTGGCACCTGCATCTCCAAGCTGCACCGGTTCAAGTCTCGCGCTCGCCTAACCCAGGAAACAGGCGACGTCAAAAGATTGCTGCATTGCAAAAAAACTAATGGTTAGCGCGGGATCTCACGCCACCGTCCGGACCATAGCATGGCGCGGAAATCGGTACCGCGCAAAACGCTGTACGCGAACAGACCTACCGCCGGTGGCCCGAACGCCGCGTCAGCTATGCAAATTAAGATGAACAAAGATTTAACCGCGTGCGCAAGCCGAAATTTTACAGGGAATCAGCGATCTGATGCGGGCTTGGTCAGAGGAACTCGTCCCCATGGTTTACGTTAATGGCGCCGGAAAAACGTTGTCGGTTTCGGGTGCGGTAAAGAGTAACGCCACCCGCAATGCCGATGGCAGCGTCAGCACCGGCAACGCCGACAACAACGCGCTGCACAGCGCAGGCTATGGCAGCGGCGTCCAGAGCGTGATGACCGGTGGTGATGGTGACGACACCTATCACCTCTGGTCGAAGGCGACCGTCACTGAAAAGGCCGGTGGCGGCATCGACACGGTCTACAGTCATATCGAGGCAGCCTATCTGCCCGATCACGTCGAGAACCTGACGCTGTCGGGGGCAAGCGCCCGGTTCGGTTTCGGCAACGCGCTCGACAACGTCCTGACCGCGGGCGACACCGGCAGCGAATTGAACGGGGGCCTGGGTGACGACGTCATCGTCGGCGGCAAGGGCGTCGACACCGTCATCGTGCGCAAGGGCGAGGGATCGGACGCGGTCTATAACTTCAATGTCGCGCAGGACAATGTCCGCCTGAGCGGCTTTGGCTATCACGATTTCGCCGACCTGAAGGCGCGCATGACGCAGACCGGGGCGGACGTGACGATAACCCTGTCGGACGATCAGAAGCTGGTGTTGCGCGACACGCAGGTCGACGCGCTGTCGGCGAAGAATTTCGAACTCGAACTCGATCGCAGCACGCTGAAGCTGACCTTCGAGGAGAATTTCGACAAGCTGGTCACCCAGTCGCAGGGTGGATTCTGGCGCACCGACTGGGGCAATGGTGGCACGAACGACAATTACCGTCCCGGTGAAGTCGGTGCCTATGTCAACGACACCTTCCAGGCCGCATCGAAGCTTCTCGGCGTCAATCCCTTCTCGATCGACAATGGCGTGCTGGCGATCACCGCCAAGCCGGCGGGCGCGCTGTCCAGCCTGATCGATGGTCGCACCTACACGACCGGGGTGCTGTCGACGAAGGACGCTTTCTCGCAAAAATACGGCTATTTCGAAATCCGTGCGACGCTGCCCGAGGGCAAGGGCTTTCTGCCCGCCTTCTGGCTGAAGTCGGCCGATGGCCGCTGGCCGCCCGAGCTCGACGTCGTGGAAGCGATCGGCGACCGGTCCGACACGATCTACATGAGCAGCCATACCGCCGCCGAGACGGGCTCGCACACCTTTCAAACCCAGACGACGCATGTCGACTCCAGCGAACCGCACACCTACGGCATGAACTGGACCAAGGATTCGCTGGTCTGGTACATCGATGGGGTCGAGGTCGCGCGCTACAAGTCGCCGACGGATGCGACGGCCGAATTCTACATGATGATCAACCTGGCGGTCGGCGGCAGCTGGCCGGGCGCGCCCGATGCCACCACCGGGACGGGCCAGTTCAAGGTCGATTATGTCCGCGTCTATGCGAACAGCGATACCGAAAGCTACACCAGCAAGGGCGAGACCTTCTACCTGAACGACAGCGTGCCGCACACGCAGGGTACGTTCGGCGACGACCTGCTGACCGGCGGCACCGGTGCCGATGTGATGGACGGCCGCGCGGGCAACGACAGGATGTTCGGCGGCGCCGGCAACGACACCTTGACCGGCGGGGCGGGCAACGACCTGCTCGACGGCGGGACCGGGGCCGACGACATGGCCGGCGGCGATGGCGACGACATCTATTATGTCGACAATGCCGGCGACCGGGTCAGCGAATATTACAACAACGGCAAGGGCGGCTATGACAAGGTCTTCGCCTCGGTCGATTATACGCTGACCGCCAATGTCGAGGACCTGACGCTGATCGGCACTGCCCGCAGCGGCACCGGCACCGAACAGGACAATATCCTGACCGCCAACGACCTCGGCAACACGCTGCGCGGGCTGGGCGGGCACGACACGCTCAACGGCGGGCGCGGCGACGACATCCTCGATGGCGGCGCAGGCAATGACAAGCTGTATGGCGGTGCCGGCAACGACAGGATGTACGGCGGCGATGGCTATGACGTGCTGTACGGCGGCGACGGCAACGACGTGATCGACGGCGGCGCGCACAACGACACGCTGTATGGCGATGCCGGCGAGGACAAGCTGTATGGCGGTCCGGGCAACGACACGCTGATCGGCGGTTATGACGCCGACTTCATGGCCGGCGGCCAGGGTGACGATCAATATCATGTCGACCATGTCGGCGACGTGATCGAGGAACTGTTCGGCGAAGGCTATGACCGGGTCCGCGCGTCGGTCGACTATACCCTGTCCGACAATGTCGAAGAACTGCAGCTGGTCGGCCCGGCCATTACCGGCATCGGCAACGCCCAGAACAACACGCTCTACGGCAACGAGAACGACAATCGCCTGTTCGGCGGCGGCGGCGACGACGTGCTCACCGCCGGCCTCGGCAACGACCTGCTCGACGGCGGGACGGGAGCCGACCGGATGACCGGCGGCGACGGCGACGACACCTATTATGTCGACAATGTCCGCGACAGCGTGATCGAGTTCTTCAACGGCGGTGCCGGCGGCTATGACAAGGTGTTCGCCTCGGTCGACTATACCCTGACCGCCAATGTCGAGGATCTGACCCTGACGGGGTCCGCGATCCGCGGCACGGGCAATGCCGGCCACAATGTCATCACCGGCAACGACATGGACAATATCCTGAACGGCGGCGACGGCAACGACACCATCTATGGCGGTGCCGGCAACGATACCATCTATGGCGGGACCGGCTGGAACTCGCTGTATGGCGGGACCGGCAACGACACGATCCATGGCGGCAGCGGCAACGAGACGCTGGTCGGTGACGAAGGCGACGACCAGCTGTTCGGCTATGCCGGCGACGACCGGCTGATCGGCGGCGACGGCAACGACGTGCTGAACGGCGGTGTCGGGGCAGACCGGATGGAGGGCGGCGACGGCGACGACATCTATTATGTCGACAATGCCCGCGACACCGTGACCGAATATTTCCACAACGGCCAGGGCGGCCGGGACAAGATCTTCGCCTCGATCGACTATGTGCTGGGCGACCATGTCGAGGACCTGACGCTGATCGGCAACGCGGTGCGTGCCACCGGCAACGCGCTCGACAACTTCATCACCGGCAACAAATGGAACAACGGCATCGACGGCGGCGCCGGCAACGACCGGCTGACCGGCGGCGGCGGGGCCGATACCTTCCTGTTCAGCGGCGTGTCGGGCAACGACGTCATCACCGACTTCGACTGGGACGACCGCATCGACCTGCGCGGCTGGTTCGCTGACGGGGTCGTCGACATGAAGAAGCTGTCGATCGTCAATGGCGAGCATGGCGCGATCGTGTCGATGGAGGGCCATGGCTCGATCGAGCTGCTCGGCGTCGCCGCCAACGAGCTGTCGATCAAGTCGTGGGGCATGATCACCCACGCCTGACGCTGGCGACTTCGGGGGGGAGGCTCCGGCACGCGCCGGGGCCTCCCTTTCTACGTGCGGCGAAAGACTACCGCGCCGCCGGCCGCCGCAGGATCAGGTACAGCGCCCCCTGCCCGCCATGGCGCGGATGCGCGGGGCGGATCGAGGCCACGCGGTCGGCATGCCGCCCCGCCAATATCCAGTCGCCCACCGCCGCGCGGATCGCGCCGCGCGCATGCGGCCGTTCCGATTCGGGGCGCGGCGGCTTGCCCGTCACCAGCAGCAGCACCCGGTCGCCGCGCTGAATCGCGCGTGCCAGCCCCTGATCGAGCAGCAGATGCGCCGAATGCAGCGTATGCCCGTGAAGATCGATCGTCGATTCCGGGCTGACCAGCCCGCGCGACAGCCGCCGGTCCCAGCTGGCGTCGAGCGTCGCGCCCGGCGTCCGCGCCTTGGCCGGCACCGGCGCCGCGGCAGGCGCCTTCGCCCGCACCGGCTTGGGTGCCGGCGCGCCGTGCTTCTCCAGCTTTTCGAACAGCGCCGGCGCGACCGGCACCGGGCGCACGGCATGGAGCGGCTTTACCGCCGCGACCACCCGCGCCCACAGCGCCGCTTCGCCGGGGTCAAGGCGTCGCCCGGCCACCCGCGATCCGCTGAACGGTGCCGATCGGCAGCAACAGGAAGGCGGTGCCGCGCGCGCTCATGCCGCCGGCGATCGCCCGCGCCTCGTCGCCCGCACCCCAGAAGGTGTCGAAGCGGTTGGTGCCCTTGATCGCACCGCCGGTATCCTGCGCGACCCACAGCCCGGTGGCATCGGTGCGGTCCATCGACAGGAACACCGGCGCGCCCAACGGCACGAAGCGCACGTCCGCCGCGACGCTCGCCTGCCCCGTCACCGGCAGCCCCAGCGCGCCCAGCGGCCCCGGCCCGGTCAGTTCGCGGAAGAACACGAAGCTCTTGTTCTCGCGCATGATCGCGCGGCCCTGTTCGGGATTGGCGCGCAGCCACGCCATCAGCCCCTGCATCGACGCCTGCCCCGGCTGCACCAGCCCGCGGTCGCGCATCAGCTTGCCGATGCCGGTATAGTCGCGGCCATTCTGCCCGGCATAGCCGATGCGCATGACGCCGCCATCGGGCAGCCGCAGCCGGCCCGACCCCTGCACCTGCAGGAAGAACATCTCGACCGGATCGGCCGCCCACGCGATCTCAAGACCCCGCCCGGCCAGCGCGCCTTCCTCGATCGCGGTCCGGTCGTAATAGGGAACGAAGGCCTTGCCATCGACCCGCCCGCGAAGCCGCTTGGCCTTGAGGTCGGCCGAAAACAGCCCCAGGTCCGCCTCGACCAGATCGCCCGGCACGCCATAGATCGGCGTCTCGTACCCGCTGCGCCGGTCGCGCGACCCATGGATTTCGGGTTCGTAATAGCCGGTGGCGAACGCCTTGCCGTCACCGACCTGCGCCGTTTCGAACCAGCGCGCGAAAAAGGCCCGCGCCCCGCCCGCACCGACGCCGCGCGCCGCATCGCACGCCGCCTGCCAGTCGGCTGGGCGGGTCAGCCCGGTCGGATCGGCCTTGCGCGTGACGGAGGGGCAACTGATGCGGAACGCCGCCAGCGCGCGCTCGGCCGCGTCGTCGGTGATCGGCAGGCTGGCGACCGGCGGCCCGGCGACGACTCCGGCGGCCAGCGCGGTCGCAGCACCGTCGACCGTGCCCACGCCGGTGATCGGCGGCAACGGCACCGATGCGGTCGGCTGGCGCACCGGCAGGGGGCGGCTCGGCGTGCCGCGCGTAATAGCGGGCCGCTCGGGCGCCGGCCGCGACGCGGCACTCTCCGCGCCCCGCGGCACGATCGCATTGGAACAGCCGGCCAGCAGCAGCGCGGCGAGTGCCGCCATCCCCCCCTTGTTCATGACGCTCAGGCTTCGTCGGTGTCGGCGAGCTTCCAGTTCGGGTCGCTGCTCTTCAGCACCCGCAGGAACGTCCACACGTCATGCGTCTCGACCGCGTCCGACAGCGACCCGGCGATCATGTTGCCATCGGCATCGCGGGTGATCGCGGCGATATCGGCGTCGAAGCGTACCGCGACGCGGGCGACGCCGCCCTCGACCGATGCCTCGGTCACGACCGCACGCTCGATCGACACCAGCCGGTTGTCGAGGACATGGCCCGCCGCATTGCGCTCGGCGATCGCCTGCGAAAACGCCTCGCGCACATCGCGCTCGGTCAGCCATTCGAGGGTCGATTCGTCGCCCTTCCAGAATGCTTCGAGGATCATGCGATAGGCCGACTTGGCGCCTTCGATGAACTGCGCGACGTCGAAGGTCGGATCGGCGGCGATCAGCGCGCGCAGGCCGCCTTCGGCACCGCTTTCGACATGTTTCGGCCCCAGCACCCGTGCCTCCGGCGCCGCCTCGACCGGGCGGGCGAGCGGCGGCGTGCCGATGCGTTCCTCGGCCGTGCGCGGCAGGGGTTCATGGCCGGTCCGCTTGCCGAGCACGGCATAGAGCCGCATCGCCAGAAACGCCGCAACCATCGCGAGCAGGACGACAAAAACCAACATGCCTTCACTTCCTTCCGTCGACCGGACATAGGACCGATCGGGCGCGGATACAAATGATGCGGCGGCCTTCTGGTTCGCCGGGCGGGTCGACCCGTTGAATCGCGGTCCTGCCGCTGCTAGTCCGCGCCATCTTAACGCGGCAAGCGCCAAAGCTTTCCGCCTGAGCGGACAGGGATTATCATGGAAGATCAGAACGACGCCACCGGCATCGACGCGTTTGCCAACGGGGACGACAGCCAGCCGTCGGTCAACGTCATCACCCAGTACGTCAAGGACCTGTCGTTCGAAAACCCGAACGCGCCGGGCGTGTACCAGATCGCGGGCAGCCCGAAGCTGGACGTGCAGTTCAACATCGGCGCCAACATGGTCGGCGACGGCGTGCACGAAGTCGTGCTGAAGATGGAGGCGCGCGCCGAAATCGAAGGTCAGGTGATGTACCTCGTCGACCTGTCGTTCGCGGGGCTGTTCGGGCTGCGCAACATCCCCGACGAACATCTCCAGCCGTTCCTGCTCGGCGAAGCGCCGCGCATCCTGTTCCCCTTCGCCCGCCGCGTGCTGGCCGACGCGGTCCGCGACGGCGGCTTCCCGCCGCTGATGCTGGAGCCGATCGACTTCGCGCAGCTCTACATCGCGCAGGCCGAACAGCAGGGCGCGCTGGGCGAAGTCGCCGGCCACGCCTGATCTTCGGGGCGGGCGGGCTTGGCTTTTATCGGAATTGCCCCCTGCCCCCGCCCCGTTCCGTACCCCCGCGCAGGCGGGGGTCCAGGGTCAAGCAAGGCAACGGCTTGCCTATGTCGCTCTGGATCCCCGCCTGCGCGGGGATACGCTTAAGGGCGACCTCACCAAGGTCTCGAACGCGTCCGGCATGACGAACGTCGCGCCCCCTCCGATCAGGAACGGCACCGGGAACAGCGGAATGTCGATGGGCTACCGGTCATGAAACTCGCCAAATCCTTGGGGTCGGTCGGCGGGCTGACGCTGGCCAGCCGAATACTCGCGCTGGTCCGCGACTCGCTGCAGGCGACCTTCGTCGGCGCAGGCTTCGCCTCCGACGCGTTCCTCGTCGCCTTCCGCCTGCCCAACATGTTCCGCGCGCTGTTTGCCGAAGGGGCCTTCAACGCCGCCTTCGTACCGCTGTTCAACAAGAAGGTGGCCGAAGGTGACAGCGCCGCCGAGGGACAGGGTCTGGCGACCGGCATCGCCTTTGCCCGCGACGTGCTGTCGGTGCTGCTGCCGGTACTGATCGCCGCGACGGTCGTCATGCTGATCGCCGCATGGCCGCTGACGTACCTGCTGTCGGGCGGGTTCAACGATCCGACGCCCGACCAGTTCGCCTATGCGGTCACGCTGTCGCGGATCACCATTCCCTATCTGCTGCTGATCTCGATCGTGTCGTTGCTCGGCGCGATCCTCAATTCGCTCGACAAATTCTGGGTCAATGCCGCGGCCCCCATCCTGTTGAACGTCGCGATGGTCGCCGGACTGGTCTTCTTCCACGGACCCGATCCTTACGCGACCGCTCGCGTCCAGGCATGGGCAGTGACGGCGGGCGGCGCGTTGCAGCTCGGCTGGCTGATGTTCGCCTGCCGCCGCGCCGGCGTCTCGCTCAAACCCCGCCGCCCGCGCATGACCGACGATGTCCGCGCGATGCTGAAGCTGATCGTGCCTGCCGCCGCCGGGGCGGGCGCGATGCAGTTCAACCTCGTCATCTCGACCGCGCTGTCGGGCAAGCTGCTCGACGCCGGGTCGATCTCCTACATCTATTATGCCGACCGGCTGAACCAGCTGCCGCTCGGGCTGATCGGCATCGGCCTTGGCACCATCCTGCTCCCCACCATCTCGCGCCAGCTCAGCCGCAAGGACGATGCCGGCGCGATGGACACGCAGAATCGCGGTATCGAGCTGGCGCTGCTGCTGACGCTGCCCGCGACCATCGCCTTCCTGACCGTCGCCGAACCGATCATCCGCGCGCTGTTCCAGCATGGCGCCTTCACCGCGCAGGACACGATCCGCTGCGCCCAGTCGCTCGCCGCCTTCTCGCTCGGGCTGCCGGCCTATGTCCTCATCAAGGTGCTGACCCCGGGCTTCTATGCGCGGGAGGATACGCGGACGCCGGTGCGCTTCGCCATGTGGTCGATCGGCATCAACATCGTGCTGAACCTCGCGCTGATCCCGACCGTCGCCCATGTCGGCCCGCCGCTCGCCACCGCCGTGTCGGCCTGGGTCAATGTCGCGATGCTGTACGTCACGCTCAGGCGGCGCGGGCATTTCGCGCTCGACAGGCAATTGACCCACCGCCTGCCGCGCTTCGCGCTCGCCTCGCTGCTGATGGGGGCGGCGCTGTTCTTCGCCGATACGCTGGTTGCCCCGTGGACGACGGGCGCGGTGGTCACCCGCATCCTCGGCATGGTCGCCCTCGTCGGCGCGGGCGCCATCGTCTATGGCATCGCCTGCCTGGTCACCGGAGCGTTCCGGCTGGCCGATCTTCGCGCGCTGCTCCGGCGGCGTGCCGCGTAACACAGGAAACCATTCATGCGTGTCGTCTCCGGCATCCAGACCACCGGCAATCTCCATCTCGGCAACTATCTGGGCGCGATCCGCAACTGGGTGCGGTTGCAGGACCGAATGGGCGCGGACGATGTGTGCCTGTTCTTCCTGGCAGACCTCCACGCGCTGACCGTGACGCAGGACCCGGCGACCATGGCGTCGAACACGATCGAGATGGCGGCGACCCTGCTCGCCGCCGGGATCGATCCCGACCGCTCGATCCTGTTCAACCAGGCGCGCGTGCCCGCGCATAGCGAACTGGCGTGGATCCTGGGCGGCACGGCGCGGGTCGGCTGGCTCAACCGCATGACCCAGTGGAAGGACAAGGCCGGCAAGAACCGCGAAGGGGCCAGTGTCGGCCTCTTCACCTATCCGGTGCTCCAGGCCGCCGACATCCTGGCGTATCGCGCGACGCACGTGCCGGTGGGCGAGGATCAGAAGCAGCATCTGGAATTGGCGCGCGATATCGCCACCAAGTTCAACCTCGACTTCAACGTCGACCTGTTCCCGCTGCCCGAACCGATGATCCCGGAGGACACGCCGCGCATCATGAGCTTGCGCGACGGCACCGCGAAAATGTCCAAGTCCGATCCGTCGGACATGAGCCGCATCAACCTGATCGATTCGGACGACCAGATCGCGGCCAAGTTCCGCAAGGCCAAGACCGACCCCGAACCCCTTCCGTCCGAAGTTGGCGGCCTCGCCGAACGCCCGGAAGCACGCAACCTCGTCACCATCTATGCCGCGCTGTCGGGGGAGACATCGCAGGACGTGCTCGCCAACTTCGGCGGCCAGGGGTTCGGCGCGTTCAAGCCCGCACTCGCCGATCTGGCGGTCGCCAAGCTCGGCCCGATCCGCGACCGGCTGGTCGCCCTGCTCGACGACCGCGCCGCCGTCGGCGCAACGCTCGCCAAGGGCGCGGCCAGGGCCGATGCGCTGGCCCGCCCCACCCTGGTCGCCGCGCAACAGGCGCTGGGCCTGCAAATCTGAACATTTGTTTTGGTTAATCGGGTGCCACGGCCAAATTAATGCTGTCCGTGGCACCTTCCCCACCTTATGCGTTCGGCAACGCCCACCACAGGGGAAGCCGTTCGTGACCAGCACCGTCGAAACCAAGCCCTTCACCGACCAGAAGCCCGGCACCTCCGGCCTGCGCAAGAAGGTCCGGGTGTTCCAGCAGCCGCACTATGCCGAAAATTTCATCCAGTCGGTGTTCGACGTGGTGGAGGGCAAGGACGGCGCGACCTTGGTGATCGGCGGCGACGGCCGCTATCTCAACCGCGAAGTCATCCAGACCGCGATCCGCATGGCCGCCGCCAACGGCTTTGCCCGCGCGATCGTCGGACAGGGTGGCATCCTGTCGACCCCCGCCGCCTCCAACGTCATCCGCACCCGCGGCGCGATCGGCGGTCTCGTCCTCTCCGCCAGCCATAATCCCGGCGGCCCGGACGAGGATTTCGGCATCAAGTACAATGTCTCGAACGGCGGCCCGGCGCCGGAGAGCTTCACCGACGCGCTCTATGCCCGTACGCTGGAAATCGACCGCTACGTCATCAGCGACATGACCGATATCGACCTCGACACGCTCGGCGAGACGACGGTCGACGGCCTGACCGTCGAGGTAATCGACCCCGTCACCGCCTATGCCGAATGCATGGAAGGGCTGTTCGACTTCGCCGCGATCCGCGACCTGATCGCCGGCGGCTTCCGCCTGTCGTTCGACGCGATGCACGCGGTCACCGGCCCCTATGCGACCGAGATCCTCGAGCGTCGCTTGGGTGCCGCCCCCGGCACCGTCGTCAACGGCGCCCCCCTGCCCGATTTCGGCGGCCATCACCCCGACCCCAATCTCGTCCACGCCCATGAACTGTACGAGCGGATGATGGGCGACGACGCCCCCGATTTCGGCGCGGCATCGGACGGTGACGGTGACCGCAACCTGATCATCGGGCGCGGCATTTTCGTGACGCCCTCCGACTCGCTGGCGGTGCTGGCGGCCAACGCGCACCTCGCCCCCGCCTACAAGGACGGCATTGCCGGCATCGCCCGCTCGATGCCGACCTCCGCCGCCGCCGACCGCGTGGCGCAGGCGCTGGACGTGCCGCTGTACGAAACCCCGACCGGCTGGAAATTCTTCGGCAACCTGCTCGACGCCGGCCTTGTCACCATCTGTGGCGAGGAGAGCGCGGGCACCGGGTCCAACCATGTCCGGGAAAAGGACGGCCTGTGGGCAGTCCTGCTGTGGCTCAACATCCTGGCGGTCCGGCGTCAGCCGGTGGCCGAGATCATGGCCGACCATTGGGCGCGCTATGGCCGCAATTACTATGCGCGCCACGATTATGAAGGCGTCGAGCAGGCTGGCGCGGACGCACTGATGACGTCGCTGCGTGAGCGTCTGGTGACGCTGCCTGGCACGACGATCGGCGACCTGACCGTCTCGGAGGCCGACGACTTCGCCTATCACGACAGCACTGATGGCTCGGTCAGCCGCAAGCAGGGCATCCGCATCCTGTTCGCCGACGGATCGCGCATCGTGTTCCGCCTGTCGGGCACCGGCACGCAGGGCGCGACGTTGCGCGTCTATATCGAACGCTACGAACCGGCGGACGGCGATCTGGCGCAACAGACCGGCGATGCGCTGGCCCCGCTGGTGGCGGCTGCGGAGACGGTTGCTTCGATCAAGCAGCACACCGGGCGGAACGAGCCGGACGTCGTTACGTAAGAAATTGGGTTCACGCGGAGGCGCGGAGGCGCGGAGGGAGTGCGATCGGGGCACCTCCTCCGCGATCGGGAGATGCTTGCGCTAGCGATAGCCCTAGAGATGAGGCTGCTGCCGCGGCAAGCGCTTGCCCGACGCGCACACTCTCCGCGCCTCCGCGTGAACCCTTCTGCCCCCTTCCCCGCAATCCGTTCGGTTCGAGCAGCTTCGAGCTTGTCGAGAAGCGTCTGTCGAGAACTTGGTCGTTTGGGGCAGCCCCTTCTCGACTTCGGTTCTCGACAGGCTCGAACCTGCGCTCGAAGCAAACGGCAGGGGCGTTGGGTAAGGGGCTTCAGCCCTCGAGCGAGCGCATCAGCGTGCGGACCGCTGCGTCGATTTCGCGATCCACCCCACGCAGTTCCTCGATCCGCCGAACCGCATGGATCACGGTCGAATGGTCGCGATTGCCGAACTTGCGGCCGATCTCCGGCAGCGACCGGGTCGTCAGCCGCTTGGCGAGATACATCGCCACCTGCCGCGGCCGCGCGATCACCTGCGCGCGGCGGGCCGATACCAGGTCGAGCTGCTTCACCTCGAAATGCGCTGATACCGCACGCTGGATATCGTCGATCGTGACGCGCTTGGCCGGCCCCGCCAGCATCTCGCCCAGCGTCGCATGGGCGAACGCCATGTCGATGGTCTCACCGGTCAGCGAGGCATAGGCGACGAGGCGGTTGAGCGCGCCTTCCAGCTCGCGCACGCTGCCGTGAATTCGCCCGGCGAGCAGGTCGATCACATCCTCCGGCACCGCGGTACCCGGCACCTCGGCCAGCTTGGCGGCCAGGATTTCGTGACGCAGCTCGGTCTCGGGCGTCTTGATATCGGCGACCAGACCGCCGCCCAGCCGCGACAGCAGCCGCGGGTCGATCCCGTCGAGCAGCGCCGGCGACCGGTCGCAGGCGATCACCACCCGCTTGCCCGCGTCCATGAACGCGTTGATCGTGTGGAGGCATTCCTCCTGCGTGGCGTCCTTCCCGGCGACGAACTGCAGGTCGTCGATCATCAGCAGGTCGACGCCGCGCAAACGGGCCTTGAAGCTGTGCGTGTCGCGCGCGCGCATCGCCGCGACGAATTCGAACATGAACCGCTCGGCCGGCAGATAGACTGCGCTCGCGCCCGGATCGGCCTCGAGGAACGCATGGCCGATGGCGTGCATCAGGTGCGTCTTGCCGAGGCCCGTGGCGCTGTGGAGGAACAGCGGGCTGAAGCGCGGCACGCCCGGTTCGGCCAGCGCCTTCGCCGCGTTGAACGCCACGCGATTCGACGGGGCGACCACGAACCGGTCGAATCGATAGCGCGGGTCGAACGCCGGACGCTCGGCCGGGGCACGCTGCGGCATGGCGGGCATCGGTGCGGCGGCGGCGGCCGCCATCAGCGGCAACGGCGCTTCGGCCGGTGCCGAATCGAACAACGGAGCGGGCGGAACGATTCGGGTGGGCAAGGCGGTGGCGGTTTCGACGGTGACGTCACGGACATGGGGCAGCTGGGCACGGAATTCATGCGCCAGGCGCTCGGCATAATGGTTGCGGACCCAATCGGTCATGAAGGCCGATGGCAGCGTCAGGCGGACCACGCCGTCGCCATCGGGCGCGACCAGCTCCATCGGCTTCAACCACCGGTCGAACAGTCGCTGCCCGGCGGACACGCGCAGGTTCTGGCGCACGCGGGCCCAAGCCGCTGCCACCTCCACCTGTTCATGATCCACCGGCATCGTCACTGAAACATACCTCTCCCGCGCCGGGAAGCATGCCTCCCGGCCCTGTCGGTCCGTCGTCTAAAAATCCCCCCTCGACCGCGCCGAAGCGTCGGTCGCACGCGAAGATTCGCGTGGGCCCCTGCTCGCCACGAGTGCGTCGGGGAGTGCTGTTTAGGAACCGGAATGCGCTTCGATCAAGTCATCAAACCGAAATAAAGGCAGTTGACACGCCCCCAGCCGCAGAAATGCGTCGGATTTCTTTTTTATGGTTCAATAACAATATGTTAAGCGCAAGTTCGCGCCGTGAATCAGCGGAATCCTAGGATTTCCGCCATTTCCCAAAGGCTTGATTCGACGCGGCTTCGCGGAACCAATTTGGGGATGGTTGGCCGGCATCGATACCATACCGCGCTTGGCATAGGCCGAACGCAGCAAACCCCGCCGGCGCTGACGCCGACGGGGTATCCTGCTTGCCGACAATGGCCGAGCGATCAGGCGATCGCGCCGACGGCCTTGGTCAGACGCGAGAACTTGCGGCTCGCGGTGTTCTTGTGCAGCACGCCCTTGGCGACGCCACGGGCCAGTTCCGGCTGGACGTTCGCCAGCGCGGTGGTGGCTGCTTCGCGGTCGCCGGCGACGATCGCTGCTTCGACCTTCTTCACGAAGGTACGGATGCGGCCGACGCGCGCACCATTGATTTCCGCACGACGCGCATTGCGCCGGATACGCTTCTTCGCCTGTGGCGTATTCGCCATGCCGTCCTCGACTCTCGCAAATGATTGGTGCCGATCGAGCAGATCCCGACCGGAGAAGGTGCGCCCCTTAAACGCTTAAGCCCGCGCGGTCAACTATTGCTGGCATGTCCGGCACCAGAAGGTGGAGCGCCCGCCATCCACCCGGCGCTCGACCATGCCGCCGCACGGACACCGCTCGCCTTCGCGGCCATAGACCCGGAATTGCTTGGAAAAATAACCGAGTTCGCCGTCCGGCCGGGCATAGTCGCGCAAGGTCGATCCGCCCGCCTCGATCGCGGAGAGCAGCACCGCGCGAGTCGCGTCGACCAGCGCCGCGAGTCGTTCCGGTGCGATCTGTCCGGCGGGACGGGTCGGGGCGATTCGTGCGACGTTCAGCGCCTCGCAGACATAGATATTGCCGAGTCCCGCAACGATCCGCTGGTCGAGCAGCAGCAGCTTCACCGGCGCGATCCGCCCGGCGAAACGCCGCTCCAGATGTTCGGCGGTGAAGTCCGGTCCCAGCGGCTCGGGACCGAGCGCGACGAAGGGCGGCCATGCCGGCACCTCGGCGGTCGGCATCAGGTCGACCGAACCGAAGCGGCGCGGGTCGTTCAGCACCACCTGCCGCCCCGCCGCCGTTTCCAGCACGAGATGATCGTGGACCAGCGGCTCCTCCGGGTCGACCCGCCAGCGCCCCGACATGCCGAGGTGGAAGATGAAGCTGTCGCCGCGATCGGTATCGATCAGCCCATATTTGGCCCGGCGCGAAAGACCGGTCACCGTCGCCCCGGTCAGCCTTTGCCCCAGATCGACCGGCATCGCCCGGCGCAGGTCGGCGCGGTTGGCGACGACGCGGGTCAGCCGCTGGCCGTGCAGCACGGGGGCGAGGCCCCGGACGGTGGTTTCGACTTCGGGCAGTTCGGGCATGGGATCCTGACGATCGGGACGGTACGCCCCTTGGTGCAAAGAAAGCTAGGTTCGGTTTGCCCCCGCCACAAGGCGCGGCTAGGGCTGTGCCCATGAACGACACGGTATCCTTCGGTTACGAAGACGTAGCCCCCGATGAGAAGACGCGGCGCGTCGGCGATGTGTTCGCGAGCGTGGCGGCGCGCTACGACCTGATGAACGACGCCATGTCGGGGGGCATGCACCGGTTGTGGAAGGACCGGTTCGTCGCGCGGGTGAAGCCGGGCAAGGGCGAATCGATCCTCGACATGGCCGGCGGCACCGGCGACATCGCGTTCCGCATGGCGAAGCACGGCGCGGCCATCACCGTCGCCGACATCAACCCGGCGATGCTGGGCGTCGGCATGGAACGCGCCGAAAAGCGCGGGATCGACGGCCTCGTCTGGTCCGAACAGAATGCCGAGACGCTGGATTTCGCCGATCGCAGCTTCGATGCGTACACGATCGCGTTCGGCATCCGCAACGTGACCGACATCCCCAAGGCCCTGCGCGAAGCGCACCGCGTGCTGAAGCGCGGCGGGCGCTTCTTCTGCCTCGAATTCTCAACCGTCACCTGGCCGGGCTTTGCGGACGTGTACGATCAGTACTCGCACAAGCTGGTGCCGAAGCTCGGCAAGCTGCTGGCGAATGACGAGGACAGCTATCGCTATCTGATCGAATCGATCCGGCGCTTTCCCGACATGCCGACCTTCGAGCGAATGATCGCCGATGCGGGCTTCATCCGCACCCGGGTCGAACCGATCATGGGCGGGCTGGTCGCGATTCATAGCGGGTGGAAGATTTGATGCCGAAGGCATCAAACCCCCGCGCAGGCGGGGGTCCAGGGCCAAAGGCAGCATGACCTCGACGCTCACCCACACCTGGCGCATCCTGAAATGGGGCCGCACGCTGGCGCGCCACGGTGCGCTGATCGATATCGAGCGTAACCCGCGTACGCCGCCGCGCCTGCGCCGCGTGGTCCGTCTCGCCCGGTTCGGGGCGCGCGTGCCAAAGACCCCGCGCTATGCCGAGGCGTTCGCCGCGCTGGGCCCGGCGGCGATCAAGCTCGGCCAGACGCTCGCCACCCGCCCCGATCTGGTCGGCGAAGCGGTCGCGCAGGATCTGCTGTCGCTGCAGGACGCCCTGCCCCCGCTGCCCTGGGACGTGGTGCGCCCGGCGATCGAATCGGGCCTGGGCCAGCCGATCGAAGCGCTGTTCGCCTCCATCGAGGAAAGCCCGGTCGGTGCCGCCTCGATCGCGCAGGTCCACCGCGCGATCACCACCGATGGCCGCCGCGTCGCGGTCAAGGTGCTGCGGCCGGGCGTCGAGGCGCAGTTCTTCGACGCGATCGACACCTATGAATGGGCCGCCGCCCGGCTGGAGGCGATGGGCGGCGAGCTGAAGCGGCTACGCCCGCGTCTCGTCATCGAAACGATGAAGCGCTGGACCGCGCGCGAACTCGACCTGCGTCGCGAAGCCGCCTCTGCCTCCGAACTGGCCGACGGCATGGAGGCCGAGCCCGACTTCACCGTCCCCGCGATCGATTGGCAGCGCACCACGTCCAAGGTGCTGACCACCGAATGGATCGACGGGATCAAGCTGTCGAACCGCCCCGCGCTGATCGCCGCCGGACACGACCTGAACGCGATGGCGACCCGCCTCGTCCGCGCCTTTCTGCGACAGGCGATCGCCGACGGCTTCTTCCATGCCGACATGCACCAGGGCAATTTGTTCGCCCTGCCCGACGGGCGCATCGCCGCGATCGATTTCGGCATCATGGGCCGGATCGACCGGCGCGCGCGGGTGTGGCTGGCGGAGATTCTCTACGGCCTCATCACCGGCGACTATAAGCGCGTCGCCGAAATCCATTTTGAAGCGGACTATGTGCCGGCGCACCACAATGTCGCCGAATTCGCGACGGCCCTGCGCGCGGTGGGCGAACCGATGCGCGGCCTGGCGGTCAAGGACATGTCGGTCGGCATGATGCTCGATTCGCTGTTCAACATCACCCGCGACTTCGACATGCAGACCCAGCCGCACCTGTTGCTGCTGCAAAAGACGATGGTGATGGTGGAGGGGGTGGCGACCGCGCTCGATCCCGATATCAACCTGTGGGAGACGGCGGCGCCGTTCGTGCGCGGCTGGATTCGCGACGAGCTGGGGCCGGAGGCGATGGTCGCCGACCGCATCGTCACCGACCTGCGCACCTTTGCCCGGCTGCCCGACCTGATCCGCAATATCGAGGCACGCTATCCCGCCCCCGGCGGCGCCCCGCCCTCTCCGCCGCTGCCCGATATCGCGGTGGTGAAGGTCGGCGGCGGTTGGCGCTATGGCCTCGTCGCCCTGGCGAGCGGAGCGGCCGGCGCGGCGCTGGTACAGCTGCTGGGATGATCCGCCCGCGGCCACCGCTGTGGCTGTCGTCGCCCACCCGGTTCGCAGGAGTGCGGCCGGCCATGGCGCTGATGCTCCTGCTGCTCGGCATCGCCCTGTTGCTGACGACATGGATGCGGCCGGTCGAGGACGTCGGCACCCGCGCCGGGGGACAGGGCGACCTCGGCCTCTACGGCGCGGTGGTCGACGGGTTGCGGCGCGGCGGCGACTATTACGGCGTCATCGCGACCGAATTTCGTGCAGCCGGCTATCCGCTGCGCCCGTTCACCGCCGTCCGCCTGCCGACGCTGACCGTGATTCAGGCGGCCCTGCCCGATATGGTGTCGGTCGTGCTGCTGGTGCTGATCGCCGCCGCGACCGGTTTCGCCTGGACCCGGCGGATCGGCGACTGGTTCGATCGCGGCCCGCCGCGCATCACCGCGCTGTTCCTGCTCGCCGGCGGCATGGTCGCCTTCGTCCAGCCGGCGCTGGTCCATTTCCATGAGCTGTGGGCCGGGCTGCTGGTCGCATGGTCGCTCGCCATCCGGCGTGCCGATCGCTGGATCGAGGCCGTCGCGCTGGCACTGTGCGCGATGCTGATTCGGGAGACTGCCGCGCTCTATGCCGTCGTCATGCTTCTCGCCGCGCTGGTCGGGCGGCAGCGGCGCGAGGCGCTGGCATGGGGTGCGATCCTGCTGCTGTTCGTCGCCATCCTGTCGCTCCACGCCCGCGCGATCGCCATGGTGTCGGGGCCGCTCGACATGAGTGCCGCTGCCTGGGGCGGCTGGCACGGCCCCGCGCTGTTCGCATCGGGCATGGCGCGCTCGACCGCGCTGACCATGCTGCCCTGGTGGCTGGGCGCGCCGCTGGCGATGCTCGCGCTGGTCGGCTGGGCGGCGGCGCCGGGGCCGGTCGGCGTGCGCGCGGCGGCGACGTTCGGCGTCTTTGCCCTGTTGATCGCGGCATTCGCACGGACCGACAGCTTTCACTGGGTACTGATCGCCGCGCCCGCCTATCTGGTCGGCATGGCCTTTCTGCCCGATGCCTTGCGCGATCTGACGCGCACGTTGCTCGACAGGCGGCGCGTTCGGGTGCAGAGGATTACCCGATGACACGCATATTGCTGATCGTCGGTGGGGGCATCGCCGCCTATAAGGCGTGCGAGCTGATCCGCCTGCTGCGCGGGGCCGGGCACAGCGTCCGCTGTGTCCTGACCGATGGCGGCGCGCAGTTCGTGACACCGATGACGCTCGCGGCGCTGAGCGAACAGCCGGTCCATACCAGCCTGTGGGACCTGAAGGACGAGGCGGAGATGGGCCATATCCAGCTCAGCCGCCAGGCCGATCTGGTCGTGGTCGCACCTGCCACCGCCGACCTGATGGCGCGCATGGCCGCCGGCGTCGCCGACGATCTCGCCACCACCTTGCTGCTCGCGACCGACAAGCCGGTGCTGGCCGTGCCGGCGATGAACGTGCGCATGTGGCAGCATCCCGCGACCGTCCGCAACGTCGCGACGCTGCGCGGCGACGGCGTGAGCGTGATGGACCCGGACGAGGGCGCGATGGCGTGCGGCGAATATGGCCCCGGCCGCCTGCCCGAACCGGCGGCGATCGTCGCCGCGATCGAATCGCTGACCGCGCCCGCTGCGCGACAGACGCTGGCCGGACGGCATGTGCTCGTCACCGCCGGCCCGACGCATGAGGCGATCGATCCGGTCCGCTACCTCGCCAACCGTTCCTCGGGGAAACAGGGTTTTGCCATCGCCGCCGCCTGTGCCGCGCGCGGGGCGCGGGTGACGCTGATCGCCGGTCCGGTGACCCTCCCCACGCCCGGGGGCGTCGACCGCGTCAATGTCGAATCAGCGCGCGACATGGCGAACGCCGTTGCGCAGGCGTTGCCGGCCGATGCGGCGGTGATGGTCGCCGCCGTCGCCGACTGGCAGGTGGAGGCCGCGCCATCGAAGCTGAAGAAGGGCGACGGCCCGCCGACCCTGACGCTGCTGCCCAATCCCGACATCCTCGCGATGCTCGGCAAAAGCCCGCGTCGCCCGCGGCTGCTGGTCGGCTTCGCGGCGGAAACCGACGACGTGCTGGCGCATGCCACCGCCAAGCGGATCGCGAAGAATGCCGACTGGATCGTCGCCAACGACGTATCGGGCGATGTGATGGGTGGCGACCGCAACAGCGTCCACCTCGTCACCGCCGACGGCATCGACCATTGGGCCGATGCGCCCAAGAGCGACGTCGCCGGTCGACTGGCCGACAGGATTGCCGATGCGCTGGCTTAGCCCCCTCCTCCTGCTCGCCGCCGCCGGATGTGCGACGCATGGCACGTCCTCCGCACCGTCCGCGCCTGCCCTGGCCGGGCAGAGCTTCGGCCCCGCCGCGCCGCGCGACGTCCGCACGCTGGTCGTCTTGCTGCATGGCGATGGCGACGGCGCGGTTCCGGCGACCTTCACCGGTGCCGCGCACCGACTGGCCGACGCGATCCCGCACGCGCGCGCCATCGCGCTGCTGCGGCCGGGCTATCATGACGATGCGGGCAATCATTCCCCCGGATCGCGCGGCGGCACCGGCGGCGACAGCTACACCGCCGACCGGATCGCAGCGGTGGCCGATACGATCAGGAGATGGCGGGATCGCTATCCCCAGGCGCGGACGATCCTCGTCGGGCAATCGGGCGGCGCGGCGATGGCGGCGGCGCTGGTCGGCCTCCGCCCCGGGCTGGTCGACGGCGTCGTGCTCGCCGGCTGTCCGTGCATGTTACCCGAATGGCGCAAGTTCCGCGCGAAACAGGGCCATGGCGGCTTCGCCACGCCGGTCGACAGCTTCGACCCGTTGATGACGGTCGGCGGGGTCGCCCCGGTCACCCGCGTCGCGCTGCTGGTCGGTGCCAACGACAGCGAGACGCCGCAGCGTTTCTCGCGCGCCTATGCAGAGGCACTGGCACTGCGCGGCATCGCCACCGATTATCGCGTGCTGCCGGGACGCGGCCATGACCTGCTCGACGACCCCGACCTGATCGACGCGGTGCGCCGCATGTCCGCCGACCCCGCCCCCGTACCGGTCCGGAACGCGATGGTGACCCCGTGATCGCGCTGCAGATCCTCCGCCTGCCCCATGGTGCCGGCCTGCCGCTGCCCGCCTATGCCACCGCCGGCGCGGCGGGGATGGACGTCGTTGCCGCCGAGGATGTCGAACTGGCCCCCGGCGCACGTCACGCCGTCGCCACCGGCTTCGCCATGGCGATTCCGGAGGGCTATGAGGTACAGGTGCGCCCGCGCTCGGGCCTGGCGCTCAAGCACGGCATCACCTGTCTCAACACCCCCGGCACGATCGACAGCGACTATCGCGGCGAGGTGAAGGTGATCCTCGCCAATCTCGGGCAGGAACCGTTCCGCGTGGTGCGTGGCGAACGCATCGCACAGCTGGTCCCGGCCGAGGTGATCCGCGCCACCCTGACCGAAGTCGACCTGCTCGACGATACCGTTCGCGGGGCGGGCGGGTTCGGATCGACCGGCCGATGATGCCCTTCGCCCTGCTCGGCCTTACCGCCCAGCTGGTGCAGGCGTCGCCTCTGGTCGCACCGTCGCCGCCCATCGCGCCGCAGCCTGCGCCGCTGGCCCGGTCGCCGATCGACTGGAGCGCGTTGCCGCCGCTGCCCTATCGCCGCACCCCGCATCCGACGGCGCGCATGACCGCCTTCGTCCAGTCCGAAATGCGCCGGACCGGCTGTCCCCGCCCCGCCCCGGTCGGCGGCCGCCTGCAGGTGCAGGTCGATGTCGCGGTGCTGATCGGCGAGGATCATGTCGTCCGCGCGACGATCCCCCGCGCGATCAACTGCCCGACCGTCGAACAATATGCCGCCGGGCTGGTGGTCAGCTATGCGCGCGGCAATCTCGTGCCTCGCTTCGTCGGCGCGGGTAACTGGTATCGCGCCGTGCTGCTGTTCGACTGGGCCGAATGACCTTCTCCGACGCCGAACTCGATCGCTACCTCCGCCACCTCGTCCTGCGCGAAGTTGGCGGTGCCGGACAGGCTGCGCTGAAGGCCGCGCGCGTGGTCGTGATCGGCGCGGGCGGCATCGGATCGCCCGCTTTGCAATATCTTGCGGCGGCCGGGGTCGGCACGCTGGTCGTGATCGACGACGACCGGGTCGATGCCAGCAACCTGCAACGCCAGACGCTGTTCACCGGTGACAACATCGGCGTGCAAAAGGTCACGGCGGCAGCATCCGCCATCGCCCGGATCAATCCGTTCGTCGCAGTAGAGCCACACTCCGTCCGAATCGACGCCACCAACGCCGCCGATCTGCTCGCCGGCGCCTCCGCCATACTCGACGGGTGCGACAACTTCGCAACCCGCCTCACCGTCGCCGACACCGCCCTCGCCGCCCGTATCCCCTTGATATCGGCCGCTGTCGGCCAGTTCGAAGGGCAATTGGGCGTGTTCCGCGGCTGGGAACCGCACCTCCCCTGCTATCGCTGCTTCGTCGGCAACGACCCCGCGCGCGCCGACGCCAGCTGCGCCGACCAGGGGGTGCTGGGCGCCCTCACCGGCATCCTCGGCAGCATGGCCGCGCTGGAGGTCATGCGCGCGATCATCGGCTTCGGCGAGGACCCCGCGGGCAGGCTGCTGATCGCCGACCTGCTCGCCTTCCGCTTCCGCACCCTGACCCTGCCCAAGGATCCCGGCTGCCGATGCGCGGGCTGACGGTTGTCGTCGCCGGTCCCGACCCGGACCGGCTGCGCGCCGCGCTGACCACGGCCTGCGCCGCCGCCGCGCTCGGCGGACGCGCCCGAGTCTATCTGCATGAAAAGGCAGTCGAGTTGCTCGTGACCGATGCCGCCGCGCCGGAAGGCCTGCCAAACCTGAACGACCTCCGCGCCATCGCGACCGACAGCGGCGTGGACCTGATCGCGTGCCAGACCGGCCTCGCGCTCGCCGGCCTGTCCGCCGACACGCAAAGGGTCGCGGCAGGCGGTCTGATCGACCTGCTCGCGACCCTCGGGGATGACCGGCTGGTCACCCTGTAGCGGCGGGAGCCTCGGCCCCCGCCCTGTTCCTTACTTGGCCAGCGCTTCCTCGGCGAAGGCCCGCACCGCCGGACCGATGTCCGCGCGCGCCAGCGCCAGCGCGATGTTCGCCTGCACCCAACCGGCCTTGTCGCCGCAGTCGTACCGCTTGCCGTCGAAGGTGAAGCCGTGGAACGGCTGGTTGCCGATCAGCTTGGCCATCGCATCGGTCAGCTGGATTTCACCGCCCGCACCCGGCTCCTGCGAATCGAGAATCTGCATGACTTCGGGCTGCAGGATGTAACGACCCGGAATCATCAGGTTCGACGGCGCCTTGCCCTTGGGCTTTTCGACCAGCGCGGTGACTTCGGTCAGCCGGCCGTCGGTCGCGCCCGGCGAGATAATGCCGTACTTGTCGGTTTCGCTGTCCGGCACTTCCAGCGCGCCGATCACGTTGCCGCCGACCTGATTATAGGCGTCGACCATCTGCTTCAGGAACCCGCCGACCATCAGTTCGTCGGGCAGCAGCACCGCGAACGGCTCGTCGCCGACGATCTCGCGCGCGCACCACACCGCATGGCCGAGACCCAGCGGCTCCTGCTGGCGGACATAGACCGGGCTGCCCGGCTTCTGCCGGATGCCTTCGATCAGCGCCATCGACTTGCCGCGCGCCTTCATCGTCGCTTCCAGTTCGTAGGAAACGTCGAAATGATCCTCCAGCGCGCCCTTGCCGCGGCCGGTGACGAAGATGATCTGTTCGATCCCGGCTTCCAGCGCCTCTTCGACGGCATACTGGATCAGGGGCTTGTCGACGACGGTCAACATTTCCTTCGGCATCGACTTGGTCGCGGGAAGAAACCGCGTGCCCAAGCCGGCGACGGGGAAGACTGCCTTGCGTACCTTCTTGATCGTCATCGTTTCCATCCCTGAAAATTGCTGCGCCGCAATAGAACGATGTCAGCCGATTGGCAAACCCGGCGCTTTATTGATCGTGCCACCCCTTTCGCCTAGAGGCCTTGGCGCATCATGGTCTTTTCCAAGCTCTTTCGCCGATCCGCAGCCCCCGCTCCCCGCGTACCCGATGACGGCGTCGTCTATGCGATCGGCGATATCCACGGCCGGCTCGACTGTCTCGAGCAATTGCTGGCGCAGATCGATGCCGATCCCGAACGGGGCGATCGCCGCGTTACTCTGGTCTTTCTCGGCGACCTGATCGACCGCGGTCCCGATTCGCGCGGCGTCGTCGACCGGGTGATGGCGCTGTGCGCGGCCAGCCCCGACGTCCACTGCCTGTGCGGCAACCATGAGGAACTGCTCCTCGAAGCCGCCGACGGCGCACGGCAAGCGCTGGGCATCTTCAACCGTGCCGGCGGGCGCGAGACGCTGCTCAGCTACGGCGTCGACGACGAAACCTATGAGCGCGAGGACCTGAAGGGTGTTCAGCGCCTGATCCGCGACCATGTGCCGCCGGTCCATCTCGATTTTTTGCGGTCGCTGCCCGACAGCATCGTGATCGGCGATTATGTGATGGTCCACGCCGGCATCCGCCCCGGCGTCGCGCTGGCCGATCAGAAGTCGTCGGACCTGCGCTGGATCCGCGCGCCGTTCCTTGACCATCGCGGGCACCATGAACGGTTCGTGGTCCATGGCCACACCGTCACCGACCAGCCCGACCTTCGCGACAACCGGATCGGAATCGATACCGGCGCCTATCGCACCGGCCGACTGACCGCCCTCGCCCTGTCGGGTGAAACGCGGCGATTCCTGACGACCCATTGTCCCGAAGGAACCGGCGCAAGCGTCGACTGATTCGGCGCGGCGGCGACCGGGTTCCAATTCGTTTCAGCGTTGCCGGCCCCGGCCAGCTTCGTCCGGGGCCGGACCCGCTGACCTGTAGCCGCCGCCACGGCAAAGGCAGGCGCTCGGCGCTTCGTGCTTCCATCAGCAAGGGCGTCGACCGCTTGCCGAGACGGCGCCCCGCTTCGGAGCCACCTGCTCGACACGCCCGTCGCCACCGGAGCCGACATCTGCCGGTCCGACCAACCATCACCATAACGAAAAAGGGCGCCCCGTGAGGGACGCCCTTTCAACAGATCGCGGCGCGGTTACCCGCGCGGACAATCAGTTGCTGTCCGAATCGCTGTCCGAGTCGGCGACGACGACGATGCCGGCGACGACGGCAGCAGCGGCCAGGATCGCAACAATCACGCCGCCGCCGGCCAGCTTCTCACCCTTGGCAGCCGGAGCCGACGCACGAGCAACCGACAGCTTCGAAGCGTTGGCAGCGTTGGCGATCGTCGGAGCAACGGTCATCGACACGGCCGAGGCCGCGATCAGCATCTTCTTGGCAAAACCCATTTCTACACTCCCTTGCAAAACTTTACGTCGGATCGCCCTTTGCACAGCAGCACGCCACCTGCAAGTCCTATCGTTCCGTTCGCGATCAGCCGTTGGGCCATCAAGACCAGAATGGTCGCGCGAACGACTGGCCGGGAACAGGTTAAGATCGCGTTAGTTCCTGCGCCAAAAACAATAGTGGCAACATATTGTTACGATTCGGCTGCGCTCGAACCTATTGCAGCGGCTGATCGCGCGTCGACAGCACTGGCGGCCGATAGGGAATGGGTGCGCCCTTTGGCAGCGCGGCAAGTTCCGCCGCAATCAATTGGGCGCGTTTGGACGCGGATGAATGGGTTCTGCTGTGAAAGATCCCGCCATCGATTCGCGCGCCCGGCCCCCGCCAGAACCGGACCGCCTCCTGCGGGTCCCACCCGGCGTTCCGCAACAGATGCACGCCCAGTCGGTCGGCATCGTCCTCGGTCGCACGGTGCAGTCGCCCGTTACGGCCCAGTTCACGCAGCAACCCTCGGCTGACCCGCGCGGCATCCAGCCGCGCATGATGGCGCAGGATGTTGTGCGACAGTTCATGCGCGACGACCACCGCGAGTTGCGGATCAGCCAGCTTGTCCAGAAACGCACTCGATATCTGTACCAGCCGCCCGTCGGCAACCGCATCCATGGTGGTGCCGACGCGTAGTTCGAACAGCGTGCGGCATCCCAGTGACGGCGCGATGGCGACGCTGCGGTCGCTTCCTGCCCGTCGCACGACCATCGTCAGTGGCCGGTCGACCGGCTGGGCGTCGATCAGCGCGACCATGGCGTCGCGGGTGCGGACATGACCGGCACCATCGGCGACCGGAACCGGCTGTCCGTTGACGCTGACGATCGTATCGTCGGCGTGCAGTCCGGCCCGGGCGGCCGGGCTGTCGGGCACCACCCCCTCCACCGCCACGCCGGTCGCAAAGCCGAACGCCGTACGCGCGGCCGGTTGCTCCGATTCGGCATATTGGTCGATGGCATGGACCACGATGCCCGGCACCGGCGCCACATCGCTGCAGAGCGCGGCGTTCGCCGTCGCCAGGCGATACCCGATCGCACCCAGCCGCAAATCGGCGGCACGCAGTGCCTCCAACGTGGCCGTATCGGCGGGAGCAGCCGCGGGCGCCGCACCGATCGTCAGCAGCGTTGCCAGCAGCGCCGTCGATCGAAGCACATGGGAAGTCTGGCCGGGAACGCGGCGGAACGGGATGCGGAAAGCCATGGCGTGCGAATAGCACGAAATGCGGCAGGCGCGATGGGTGCCCTGCGGCGCGCATCCGGTTCTGGACACCGACATGATCGCGACGATCGACCGTCCAACTCTCGGAGGATCATGTCGGCAATGTACTGATGCGGAGTATGCGACCAGCGCCCGAGACCGTATCATTCGGCCTTCTGCGCGAAACCGTCGCTCCAGCGAGGGCTGGAGCCTCTCGCGGCTCCTGCCATGGGCAAGAACCAGGCGGAATTTCGATCGCCCTTACACGAACGTTTGGTACAAGGCGGATCGGCCCCTGAGCCTTAGCACCTGTTCCAGAGCGCCCGTCCGCCAATCAGACTACGCCACATCGACGGCAGCGCGCGATAACCGGCACCGGCCACGCGTAAACCAGCCATTCGCGCCCCGCCCCCGCAGCACCCCAAACGAAAACGGCGCCGGTACTACCGGCGCCGTCTGCGATTCGTTCGGAGGCTGGTTCAGCGGCCGGCCGGCGGCGAGACTGCGCCCGGCGGGGGCGTAGCGCCGCCCTGCTGTTGCTGCATCATCTGCTGCATCTGAATCTGCTGCAGCACCGTTTCCGGAATGAAGTCGAGCATCTCGACATCGAACACCAGCACCTGCTTCGACAGCTTCTCGACTTCCGGCGACATCGGCGGCGCGCCTTCGGGACGCGGCGCGGCATAGCCGAGTTCGGGCTTCAGCCAGAAACGGTACTTCGACCCCTTCGGCATCAGCTTGATCGCTTCACCGAAACCCGGGACAACACCCTTTGGCGACATCGGCGTCGGCTGGCGGCTCTGGTCGAAGATGGTGCCGTCGGTGAACTTGCCGACATAGTTGACCAGCGCGACGTCGGCGTCGGTCGGCGTCGGGCCGCTACCCTTGGTCAGCACTTCATATTGCAGGCCGCTGGCGGTCGTCACGACGCCGGAGCGCGATGCGTTGCTGGCGAGGAACGAATCGGTGCCGCTGCGCGTGCCGGCCCAGGCGAATCCGGCCGCGAGCAGCAGGGCCAAGACGATCCCCACCCATATCCAGACGATATGACGCTGCTTGACGGGACGGAGCGGAACGGCAGTGACCGACATCGAAACCTCTTCCGGCGCAGCCTGTGCGCCGCATCGCATGGATCAAACAAGGCCGCCGGTCGGATGACCCGCGACCCGATTCGATACTTACCGTGCGCTGTCGCGTTCCATCCGCTTGCGCTCCAGCTTGCGGGCGCGACGAACGGCGGCGGCACGCTCGCGAGCGCGCTTTTCCGAGGGCTTTTCGTAGTGACGGCGCAGCTTCATCTCGCGATACACGCCTTCGCGCTGCAGCTTCTTCTTCAGCGCACGAAGGGCCTGATCGACATTGTTGTCACGGACGATGATCTGCATGGGGTCGGTAAACTCCGGGTCTTTATCGCAATAGAATAGGGTTCGCCGAAGCATGGCTGCGGCGTGACGAATCCCCCTAACAGGACTGTCCCGCGCGGGCAAGCCAAACCGGCAGGGTTCAGAAGATCAGGTCGCCCCCTGCGCGACCGGCGACGATTCGGCCGATCGCATCGAACAAGGCGTCCATCGCCACGGGCTTGAACAGCACCTCGTCGGCCCCGGCCGCGATGCACCGCTGGGTCAGGTCGATCGCGGTATCGGCGGTAACGACCACGATCGGCAGCGTCCGCTTGGCGTCGTCCCGCGCGCGCACCCGCCGGATCACCTCGAAGCCGTCCATGCCGGGCATGCGCAGGTCGAGCAGGACGAGGTCATAGTCCCCCTCCTCGATCCGCTGCAACCCGGCCTCTGCGCTGTCCGCCTCGACCATGGCCGCCCCGGCCACGTCGAGCATGTCGCGGACGACACGACGATTCATCGCATCATCCTCAACAAAAAGGATTTTCATGCGACGCACGCCGATCGGACAGGGCAGACATTGACGCTGTTCATATTGCAATCCGCTATCGCGCTATGCGGCGTTCGGTACAAGGGGGACCGCAGGCGCCCGGCCTTTCCCCACGACAAATAAGGCGTCGATTAGTTGCGTAGCCGAAACAGGTTTTTGCAGCAATGTGACATTCTTGCATGGAGGAGCGATATCATCTTGCTCCCGCGCCAGCAGCACGATGCGCAAGTTACGCTGATGCGCTTCCGCGACTACCATCGATAGTATGCCATCGGCATCGGTGCTCCCCGCCGACAGCGAGGCCATATCGACCAGCACCGTGTTGGTCGATCCCAGCGCCAGCACGTCCAGCAAGCCCGCGGCGTCGTCGAGGAACGCCATGTCGTCGACATGATCGGCGAACAGGGTGCGCATCATCCCCCGGGTGATCGGATTGCGTTCGAGGATCGCAAGCGTTGCCGCCCGCGCCGCCCGGTCCACCGGACCGGTCCCGACAACCTCCGGCGCGACCGTGACCAGCGGCAGATCGACGGTAAAGGTCGCCCCCTGCCCCGGCGCGCTGCTGACGATGATATCGCCGCCCATCGCCCGCGCGAGATTGCGGCAGATCGTCAGGCCGAGACCGGTGCCGCCATAGCGACGCGTGGTGCTGGTGTCGGCCTGCTGGAAGGATTCGAACACCTCCTCCAGACGGTCGGGTGCGATGCCGATCCCGGTGTCCGCCACGGCGATCGACAGCCGGTCGCCCGTCGCCGCCACCCGTAGCGCGATCTCGCCCGACGGCGTGAATTTCAGCGCATTCGACAACAGGTTGAACAGGATCTGCCGCAACCGGACCGGGTCTCCCTCCACCCAGCGGGGCACGTCGCCCAGTTCGACAACGAAGCCCAGTCCGCGATCCTCCGCCTGTCGCCGCCACAGCCGTGCCAGATCCTCGACCGTCGCGATCAGGTCGGTCGGCACACGTTCGACCGACAAATTCCCCGACTGCATCTTCGCGACGTCCAGAATGTCGTCGACCAGCGATCGCATCGTGACCCCTGCGTCGTGAATGATGTCCAGCCGGTCGCGGGTTGCCGGGGCCAGCGATTCGTCGCGCAGCATCACCTGCGCCATGCCGAGAATACCGTTCAGGGGTGTGCGAATCTCGTGGCTGGTCGTGGCGAGGAAATCGCCCTTGGCCTTCAGCGCCTTTTCGAGCGCGGCATTGGTCGCGGCAAGATCGACGTTGGCGCGCCGGATCGCATCGCGGCTGCGACGCAACGTCACCACGCCGAAGCTCAGCAGCGCAAGGAGCACTGCGACGGCCGCGGCGATGCTGCCGAACAGGATACGCTCGAACCGCGCATTGGCCCGTTCGAACGCGACGTTGCGGCGCAATTCCTCCTGCTGCAACCGCGCGATGCGCAGTTCCTGGTTCTGGAAATCGAACCGCGCCGACATCAGCGCGGTCTTGGTCGAGGTGGTGAGCTGCGTCGCCTGCTCGTTCAGCCGGTCGAGCGCCTCGAGATGGGCGAGCGCCTTCGCGGTTTCCCCGGCGGCGGCATAAACCCCGTAAGCATTGCGATGATTGTCCCGCGCCGTCAGTGGCGTGGTCGTCAGGTCGACATCCTCGAACGCCGTATCCACCAGCCTTACCGCAGTCCGGAAGTCGCCGCGATCAGCGGCTATCCGCCCGGCCAGCGTCTGCAACTGATTAAGCGCGGTTATCGCATCGGCGGCCCGCGCGATCGCCATCCCCCGAACGGCCGCCTGCCATGCAGCATTCGGCGCACCCTCGCCACGATAGGCGCGCGCGATGTTACCGTAGATACGTGCTTCGAAGGCAGGATTGCTGATCCGGCCTACCAGTTCCAATGCGAGGCGGAAGTCGGTCAAAGCGCGACGATACTGCCCCATTTCGGTGAGTACGTTACCGCGATTGTTCAGCAACGATACCGACAGGACGGGATCAGCAGCATAGGCATCGATCGCTTGCCCATAATATTTGAGAGCGGCGCTGAAATCCGATCCCTGTCGATACAAGGCACCTATGCTCAGCAGCGCCAGCGACTGACCTCTGGCGTCTCCTGTTTCCTGATAGATGCGATACGACATCTGATAGTCGTTCAGCGCAGAACTGACATTCCCTTCGTCGGAAGCGACGTCCCCTCGCGTGCGAAGAATATCACCTTCCAGCGGAAGCCGGGGTCGCCGTCGTTGCACGAGCGACAGCGCAGAGCGAATTTCGCGACGCGCGTCGGCACGTCGACCGAGCCGGGCATACGCCTCCGCCTGGAGCCAGATACTGGCAGCAACCAAGGGTGAGTCCGCACCATCACGCTCGCCTGCCGCCTTTTCCAGCGACTCGCCTTCTTGCAATCCCCGCTCGGGTTGGGCGACCAGCCCCGAACGTGCTGCCTCGAACCTTGCTTCGAGGATGGGCTGGTTGGCCTGCGCCATGGCCGGCATTGGCGCCAGTGAGGCGGCAGCGAAGAACAGGACGGGAGCGGCACGTCGCGCGGTCATGGTTCATCATGCGACGGACGAGGTTAACCGCGAGTAAGTTTGCCCAGTCGGCTGATCGCGGCATCTGTCGTGCACATTGCAGGGTAGGATCATCCGGTCCGTCGCGGCTTCCTGCTTAGCCGACCTTCCACTGCCCCACGTCACGGTGAAACGAGAATCGCGGTCCCGCCATCGCCGCGACATGCCGTTCTTCGGACAGGAAGGTCAGGAACGCGGCAAATTCGATCGGGCGGCTGATCAGGAACCCCTGCACCATGTCGCACCCCATGACCCCCAGCAGCGCCAGCGCGGCGGGCGTCTCCACGCCTTCCGCCGTCACTTCCATGTCCAGCGCATGGGCCAGATCGATGGTCGAGCGGACGATCAGCGGATCGCGGTTGCTGCTGGTCAGCTGGGTCACGAACAGCTTGTCGATCTTCAGTTCGCGGGCGGGCAGCCGCTTGAGATAGGCGAGCGACGACAATCCCGCACCATAATCGTCGATCGCGAGCGGCACGCCGATGCGCGCGAAGATGCCGAGATTGGCGATGGCGCTTTCCGGATCGCGGATCACCGCCGTTTCGGTAATCTCGAACCCGATCTTCGCACCGCCCCCGCTGACCAGCGCGCAGGCATCGCGGACGAAGCCCGCATCGGACAGCAGCACGCCCGAGATATTGATGAAGATCGGAATGTCGTGTCCCTGAGCAGCGAGCACGCGCTGGTCGGCGATCGCCCGCTCGATGATCCACAGCGTCAGCGGACCGATCGCGTTCGAACGCTCGGCCGCTTCGATGAACATGCCCGGCAGGATCAGTCCGCGCACCGGATGGCGCCAGCGCACCAATGCCTCGGCGCTGACCACCTGTTGCTGCCGCACCCGCACCTTGGGCTGATATTGCAGGAAAATCTGCCCGCTGGCGATCGCCTCGGGCAGTTCGCGCATCAGCTGGATGGGGTCGTCGCCGGCCGATGGATTGGCAAGGTCGCGCACGACGTCGCTGCGAATCTCGCGCGCATCAGCCAGCGCCTGTTCGGCGGATTCGATCAGGCGGAGCTCGTCGGCATCATGGGTCGGCGCGCCACCACCACCGATTCGCAACGACAAGCGATGGGATTCGCCGTCCAGGTCGAACGGCGCGACCATGGTGGCTCGCACCTGCTCAACGGTCGCGACGCCTTCGGCGGACGAGTCGCAGTCGAACGACAGTTCCAGCATCGCCGGTCCTGCCGGAATGGCGCGGATCATCGGCAGCGCCGTTTCCAGCCGTGCGATGACGTCGTCCATCACCAGCCGCGCGCGAGCCACTCCGACGCTGCGACGCAGGGCGACGAAATCTTCGAGTTCGGCCAGCAACAGGAATCGGTAGGGGGGAACCGCATGCCCAACCGACGCTCCGCCAGCGGATCGTGATGGATCCCGGGCCCCGACCCGCGGGAATTGGTCCGATTCGGCGCGACGCATGACCCGCCTTCGCTACCTACCCAACTGCAAAACTTCGGTTAACGGCGATGATCCGCACTCTGCGTGCGGTCGTTGCGATTCCGATTTGGCGTAGGGTTAATTTTACGTTAATACGTCCGGGCGCTTCGGCGTAACTGGGAGAATGAAGATGCAGGCATTTTTTGCTCTGTTCCGTGACAATTACGGCGACGATCTGCGTCCGATCTGAACGGAACCGGCGCCTGGGACGGTCCGGTACGCCGGGCAGTTCCCAGGCGCTTTTTGACTGCACATGATCGTGGTACGATGGATAGGGCCGTGATCGTATTGGTCCCAGCTCCACGCGATAGCTGAACTGCCGCACGCCGCAGGAATCGTTGCTTTGGTGGGCCGGACCGGATCGCTACCTGCGATCCCGACATGACCGAGCCTTCCCCCGACCGCCTTACCCATCTCCAGCGCCTGGAAGCGGAGAGCATCCATATCCTGCGCGAAGTCGTGGCCGAGGCCGAACGCCCGGTCATGCTCTACTCGGTCGGCAAGGATTCGGCGGTGATGCTGCACCTTGCCAAGAAGGCTTTCTACCCCGCTCCCCCGCCCTTCCCGCTGCTCCATGTCGATACGACGTGGAAATTCCGCGCGATGTACGACCTACGCGACAAGGCGGCGCGCGATGCCGGCATGGAGCTGCTCGTCCACCAGAATCCGGAAGCGAAGGCGCGCGGGATCAACCCGTTCGACCATGGCAGCCTGCACACCGATCTGTGGAAGACCGAGGGGCTGAAGCAGGCGCTCGACCATTATGGCTTCGATGCCGCGTTCGGCGGCGCGCGCCGCGACGAGGAGAAGAGCCGCGCCAAGGAGCGCGTCTTCTCGTTCCGCTCAGCCAATCACCGCTGGAACCCGAAGGCGCAGCGGCCGGAACTATGGCACCTCTATAATGCGCGCAAGGCGAAGGGCGAATCGATCCGCGTCTTCCCGCTGTCGAACTGGACCGAGCTGGATATCTGGCAGTACATCCTGTCGCAGGGGATCGAGATCGTGCCGCTCTATTTCGCGGCGCCGCGTCCAACCGTCGAGCGCGACGGCATGTTGCTGATGGTCGATGACGACCGCTTCCGGCTACTGCCCGGCGAAGTCCCGGTCGATCGCTCGATCCGTTTCCGCACGCTCGGCTGCTATCCGCTGACCGGCGCGGTCGAGAGCGAGGCAGCGACCCTGTCGGAGGTCATTCAGGAGATGCTGCTGACCACCACCTCCGAAAGGCAGGGTCGCGCGATCGACCGCGATGCGGGATCGGCCAGCATGGAAAAAAAGAAGCAGGAGGGGTATTTTTGATGGCAACCGCCCCCGCCTACACGCCCGATGCGCTGATCGCGGCCGATATCGACGCCTATCTCGCGCAGCATCAGAACAAGTCGCTGCTGCGCTTCATCACCTGCGGGTCGGTCGACGACGGCAAGTCGACGCTGATCGGCCGGCTGCTCTACGATTCGAAGATGATCTTCGAGGATCAGCTGGCCGCATTGGAGAGCGACTCCAAGCGGGTCGGCACCCAAGGCGGCGAGATCGACTTCGCGCTGCTGGTCGACGGTCTCGCCGCCGAGCGCGAACAGGGCATCACCATCGACGTCGCCTATCGTTTCTTCGCGACGGAGAAGCGCAAGTTCATCGTCGCCGACACCCCCGGCCACGAACAATATACCCGCAACATGGTGACCGGCGCATCGACCGCCGACCTCGCCGTGATCCTGATCGACGCACGCAAGGGCGTGCTGACTCAGACACGGCGGCACAGCTATCTCGCGCACCTGATCGGCATCCGTCACATCGTGCTGGCGGTGAACAAGATGGATCTGGTCGGCTATGATCAGGCGATCTTCGATAGCATCGTCGCCGATTATGCCGCTTTCGCCGAATCGATCGGCATCGCCGGCTTTACCGCAATTCCGCTGTCGGGGTTCAAGGGCGACAATATCGCCGCCGCTTCGGCCAACACGCCATGGTACAGCGGACCGGCGCTGATCGAACATCTCGAATCGGTCGAACTGGACAGCGAGGCGGCGGCCGCGCGGCCGTTCCGCCTGCCGGTGCAATGGGTCAACCGCCCGGATCTCGACTTTCGCGGGTTCGCCGGACTGATCGCCAGCGGCACGGTGCGCCCCGGCGATGCGGTGCGGGTGCTGCCATCGGGCAAGACGTCGCATGTCGCGCGCATCGTCACGATGGACGGCGATCTGGAACAGGCGGTCGCAGGGCAGTCTGTTACGATCACTCTTGCGGACGAGATCGACTGTTCGCGCGGCGACGTGATCGCTGCTGCCGACGCCCCGCCCCAGGTCGCCGACCAGTTCCGCACGACCATCGTATGGATGGATGGCGAACCGCTGCTGCCTGGTCGTGCCTATTGGTTGAAGACTGGTTCAGGCTTGGTCTCCGCTACGGTGCAGACTCCGCGCCACGCGGTCGACGTCAACACGCTGGCCGAACTGTCGGTCAAGACGCTGCAGCTGAACGACATCGGCGTGGCCGACGTGTTCACCGACCGCGGCATCGCCTTCGAACCCTATGCCGACAATCGCGACCTTGGCGGGTTCATCCTGATCGACAAGATCACCAACGCCACCGTCGCTGCCGGCATGATCGATTATTGCCTGCGCCGCAGCCAGAACGTCCATTGGCAGTCGATCGACATCACCCGCGAGGCCCATGCCGCGCAGAAGAACCAGTCCCCCCGCGTGCTATGGTTCACCGGCCTGTCCGGGTCGGGCAAGTCGACGATTGCGAATTTGGTGGAGAAGAAACTTCACGCGTTGGGCAAACATAGCTTCCTGCTGGATGGCGACAATGTCCGCCATGGCCTTAACCGCGATCTGGGGTTCACCGATGCCGATCGGGTGGAGAATGTCCGTCGCGTAGGCGAGGTTGCCAAGCTGATGGCCGATGCGGGCTTGATCGTGCTGACCGCGTTCATCTCCCCCTTCCGGGCCGAGCGCGACCTGGCGCGGTCGATGCTTCCGGAGGGCGAGTTCGTCGAGGTGTTCGTAGATACGCCCCTGGCCGTCGCGGAAGCACGCGACGTGAAAGGGCTGTACGCCAAGGCACGTAGCGGGGCGTTGGCCAACTTCACCGGCATCGACAGCCCATACGAACCGCCGCTTTCACCCGAAATCCATGTCGATACGACGCGTGAAACGCCGGAAGCCGCCGCCGAGCGCATCGTCGAGCATGTGCTGGGTATCTGGGCGCCGGTGCTGTGACCGACGACGCGCTGCTGGCGACCGCCATCGCCGCCGAGGCGGGCAAATTGCTCCTCGCGATCCGGGAGGAAGGGCGCGAGACCGGCAAGGCGCTGGGCGACCGGGCCGACAGGGAAGCGAACGCGCTGATCCTCGAGCGGCTGCGTGCGGCGCGACCGCAGGCGTTCGTGCTGTCCGAGGAGTCGGCCGACGACAAGGCCCGCTGCGCGGCGTCGCAGACATGGATCGTCGATCCACTGGACGGCACGCGCGAATATGCCGAGGGGCGCGACGACTGGGCGGTGCACGTAGCACTTGCCGTAGGCGGGCGCGCGGCGGCGGGTGCGGTGGCGCTGCCCGCACTCGGCGTTACCCTGTCGAGCAACCCCGCGCCGATCGTGCCCCCCGCCCCGGCACGCGCGCGCATGGTCGTCAGCCGCACCCGCCCCGCGCCGCAGGCACTGGCGGTGGCGGAGGCGATCGATGCCGAGCTGATCCCGATGGGGTCGGCCGGCGCGAAGGCGATGGCCGTGGTTCGCGGTGAGGCTGACATCTACCTCCACGCCGGCGGGCAATATGAATGGGACAGCTGTGCGCCGGTCGCCGTCGCGCTTGCCGCCGGGCTGCATGCGTCGCGGATCGATGGGACGCCGCTTTATTATAATTGTCATGATACCTGGCTGCCCGATCTGCTGATCTGCCGGCATGCCGATGCGGCGCGGATTTTGTCCCTGATCGCCGTGTAATCGTCCCAACGACAAGAAGAAGAAGCGGGACCCCGGATCAAGTCCGGGGTGACGGAGCGGATGCCCCTTACCCCGCGGGCAGGGTCAGGATCGCGCGGGCGCCCAGACCCGGCCCCTCGCTTTCGAGGCGCAGCGCGCCGCCCATCGCCGCCATCCAGTTCGCGCACCAATGCAGTCCCAGCCCGCCCGACTTGGCCTTGCGGGTGGAATAGCCGGCCTGGAACAGCATCGGCGCATCGAGCGGATCGAAGCCCTCGCCATCATCGGCGATCGTCACCGTCACAACGGGTGCGTCGACGATGGTGACGATCACCTGCCCGTCGCCGCCGCCCCGGGCGGCGATCGCTTCGGTCGCGTTGCGGAACAGGTTGCCGATCACCTGGCTGAGGATCACCCGGTCGGCGCGCACCCAGCAGGGCGATGCGGGAAAGGTCACCGCGATCGAGCGGTCGTCGCCATAGCGGGCGATCGCGCCGTTGCGCGCGATCAGGTCGGTGACGTCGCAGCGGTCGAGCGCCACGCCCTCCGCCGCCATGTCCTGCGGCCCTCCGATGATGTCGAGTACGTTGGCGAGCGCCGCGCGGCCCGTTTCGAACTGGGCCAGCCGCTCCATCCGCGCCCGCGCCGCCGCATCGATCGCGGTCATGACATAGGCGGCGAGCTTTTCGCGCCGGTCGGGCGGCACATCCCCGCGCGCCAGTTCGGACACGACCCGCTCGATCACGTCGCGCTCGGCGACCGGCGGCTGGGCCAGCCCGTGCGACAGGATCGCGCTGATCGGCGACAGCGCGTTGCGGGCGTTATGGACCAGTGCCGCGCGGCTTTCCGAGCGCCCCAGCCGAAAGGAGCGCAATTCGCGCTGCCCCGCCTGATCCTGCATCTGCCGCCGCACCACCGCCAGCCGCCGCGACAGCGAGTGGATCTCGGCCGGAGCCGGCGCAGGATCGGGTATGGCGGCTTCCCCGGGTTCGACCATCGCCGCCATGTCCTGATCGATCTGGCGCAGCGGATCGGTGACCCAGCGGGCAATGCCGCGCCATAGCGTGACCAGCAGCAGCAGGAGCAGGAACAGGCCCGCCGCCACGCTTCCCCACGCCACCGCCGGTCCCGCGACAACCCCCAGCACCCCGCCCGCCAGCGCGATCCCGGCGACCCCGACCAGCGCCATGCGTCCGAGCAGCGCCGCGCCGAGCGGACGGGCGCGCCGCGCGGTCATGCGCGGCCGGGTTCGGCCGATATCCGCGCCTGCCCCGGCCACGCGCCGCTGCGCGCCATATCGGTCGCCGCCGCGCCATCGACCGGGCGGGAGAGGAAATAGCCCTGGAGATGCGAACATCCCGCAAGGCGCAGCGCCTGCACCTGCTGTTCGGTCTCCACCCCTTCGGCCACGACCTCCAGCCGGAGCGCGCGGGCGAGGTGGATGATCGAATGGACGATCGCCGCGCTTTCGCGTTCGCGCCCCATGCCGTCGATGAAGCTGCGATCGATCTTCAGGCAATCGAGCGCGAATTTGCGGATATTGTAGAGCGAGGAATAGCCGGTGCCGAAATCGTCGAGCGCGATGCGGAACCCCATCTGCCGCAGCCGATAGAGTGTGTCGGCGGCACGTTCGGCATCGTCGAAGATCGCGGTTTCCGTAATTTCGATCTGTAGCCGGTCGGGGGCGATGCCGGCGCGCTGCACCTTTTCGACCAGATGCCCGACGAAATTCTGCCGTCGGAACTGACGCGGGGAAAAATTGACCGAGACATATTGGGTCGGCCAGTCGGCGAGCATCGCCAGCGCGCTATCCAGCACCCAGTCGCCAAGGTCGTGGATCAGGTTCGATTCCTCGGCGATCGGCACGAAGGTCGCCGGACCGATCGCGCCATGATCGGGGCTGTTCCAGCGCAGCAGCCCTTCGAACCCGACGATGTCCAGCGTCCCCTGCGCAACGATCGGTTGATAGAGCAGCGCCAGTTCCTGCTTCGCGATCGCCTGGGTCAGCCCCTCCTCGACCCGCCGACGGAATCGGATCGATTCGTCCATGCTGTCGTCGAACAGCCGCACCACGCCCCGGCCCGAACGCTTGGCCTCGTTCAGCGCCAGATCGGCACGGCGCATCACGTCGACCGGATCGCGCCCGGTATCGCCGGCGACCATGACCACGCCGATCGACGCCGCACCATGGATCGGATGGCCGAACACCTGCAGATCGGCCGAACAGGCGCGCACCAGCCGTTCGCAGCGCATCACCGCCGCATCGGCGGTATCGACATGCAGCAGCACGCCGAATTCGTCCCCGCCCAGCCGCGCGACGAAGCCATGGTCGCCGGTCCGGTCGATCAGGATGGCGCAGATGGTGCGGATCAGCTCATCACCGACCAGATGGCCGAGCGTGTCGTTGATCAGCTTGAACCGGTCGAGATCGATCATCGCCATCGCGAACGCGCCCGGTCGCCGCGCCTGTTCGGACAGGTTGCACAGGAAGGCCAGCCGATTGGGCGCACCGGTCAGCGGATCGCGATTGGCGAGGCGGATCGCCTTGCTCTCGTTAGCGGCCAGCTCGCGCGCCTGATCCTCCAGCTCCTCGATCTTGGCCGCCAGCGCGGCGCGGGTCCGGGCAAGCTCGCGATCCGCCAGCCAGCGATGCGACAGCGCGGTCGCGGTCTGGACGACTTCCTCGGCGGTGAACGGCTTGGCGATGTAGAACAGCCGGTCGGGCGGTCCGGCGACGTGTGCGATGTGTGCCGGGGAAAAGTCGGAATAGCCGGTCACGATCACGATCTGCACATCGGGGTCGATCGCACGGATGCGGCGTGCGGTCTCGCGCCCGTCGATGCCCGGCGGCATCCGCACGTCGATGAAGGCGACGGCAAAGCGCCGGTCGTCCCGCACCGCGCGTTCGACGGCCGCGACCGCTTCAGTCCCCTGATGGACATGATCGAAGGTCATGGCGAGCGGCGGCGTGTCGCCGGGTGTCACATCGTCGAACAGTTCGGCCGCCAGATCGGCCAGCTGCGCGGCATCGTCCGCCGGAGCGAACGACATGCGATAGGAATCATGCACCGCCGGATCGTCGTCGACGATCAGGACGCGCGCTACGGGGTCATTCGGTTCCATGACGTCTGCAAACTTACCCGACTGGCGACCGGAGTCGCAGGAATTGCCGGATCAGCGCGCGACGGGCCGTTTCGATCCCGTTTTGGTCGGTTACCGGCGTGTTAGCCACGATGGGCCGGGCGGGCTGTCGGTCCGAGGCATCTGCGAACGGTCTTGCCCGACACCGTCCTGTCCGGAAGGTCGGCCAGGGCAGCCCCACCGCCACGGACGAGTCTGGTCAGCAGGGCGGGCCGGTGCCAGAAGGCGGACATGGGCGCACATCATCACGGTCATGGCCACCACGATCACGGGCACGGCCATGCGCACGGGCACGGCGCGGGCGGGCATCATCACCTGCCGACCGATTTCGGCCGGGCCCTCGCCATCGGGACGATCCTCAACATCGGCTTCGTCATTGTCGAAGGGGCCGCCGGCTTCTGGTTCGATTCGGTCGCGCTGCTCGCCGATGCCGGGCACAACCTGTCCGACGTGCTGGGGTTGCTGATCGCCTGGGGCGGCATGGAACTGGCCAAGCGGCCGGCGACGCCGCGCTTCACCTACGGGCTGGGCGCGTCGACCATCCTCGCCGCACTCGCCAATGCGCTGGTGCTGCTGATGGCGGTCGGCGCGATCCTGCTGGAAACGATCCAGCGCCTCGGCAGCCCGCGCGCGATCGATGGCTGGCCGGTGGTGTGGGTGGCGCTGGCCGGAATCGTCGTCAATGTCGCGACCGCGCTGCTGTTCGCGCGCGGACGGCATGGCGACGTCAACATCCGCGGTGCCTATCTCCACATGGCCGCCGATGCGGCGGTGTCGGCCGGGGTGGTGATCGCCGGGCTGGCGATGCTGTGGACCGGGGCGACGTGGATCGACCCGCTGGTTAGCCTGATCGTCGTCGCGATCATCCTGATCGGGACCTGGGGGTTGCTCAGCGAATCGGTGCTGCTGGCGCTACAGGCGGTGCCGCGCGGGATCGACGCGGCGGCGGTGGAGGCGGTGCTGGCGGCGCAGCCGGGCGTGGTGCGGGTGCACGACCTGCATATCTGGCCGATGAGTACGACCCAGACCGCGCTGACCGCGCATCTGGTGGTGCCCGGCGGGCATCCGGGCGATGCGTTCCTTGCCGCGCTGGGCGAGCGGCTGGAGCACGACTTCGGCATCGGTCATGCGACGGTGCAGATCGAGACGGGGGATGATTGCGCGATGGTGCACGCACATTGAGGGTTTGGTTAAGTCGCGTTCCCTATCGTCATCCCCGCGCAGGCGGGGATCCATACACGCTATCGTCGCGGATAGATTCGAACCGATAGCGTCTATGGATTCCCGCCTTCGCGGGAATGACGAAGATTGCCCGTTGCAGCCCTTACCGCGCCACCGACACGCGGTACACCATGCGGTGATGGTACGGCTTGCCCGGCTCCACCCGTGCCGAACCGAAGGCCGGCTGGTTGGGGGTGTCGGGGAATTTCTGCGGCTCCAGCGCGATGCCGTCGCCCATGCGGTACACATGGCCCTTCTTGCCGATCAGCGTGCCGTCGAGGAAATTGCCCGAGTAGAATTGCACGCCCGGTTCGGTGGTCAGCACTTCCAGCACGCGGCCCGACGCCGGGTCCTCCAGCCGTGCGGCCAGCTTCGGCTCCTTCGTGATCCCGGCGTCGAGCACGAAATTATGGTCGTATCCGCGCCCGGCGACGATCTGCGCATCGCGGCCGTCGCGCACGTCCTGTCCGACGATGCGGCCACGGGTGAAGTCGAACACCGTGCCGGCGACCGCGCGACGCTCGCCGGTCGGGATCAGCGCGTCGTTTACGGGCGTGTAGCGGCTGGCCGGGATGGTCAGCTTGTGGTTCATCGTGCCGACCGTGCTGCCCTCGCCGCCCATGTCGAACAGCGCGTGGTTGGTCAGGTTGACGATGGTCGGTGCGTCGCTCTTGGCATCGAAATCGATGGTCAGTGCGCCCTTGTCGTCCAGCGCATAGGTGACAGTGACGTCGAGCGCACCGGGATAAACCTGGTCGCCGTTCGGGCTGTTCAGCGCCATGGTGACCGACGCGGTCGGGCCGTCCTTGACCGACACGATCCGCCACACGCGCTTGTCGAAGCCGACCGTGCCGCCGTGGAGCGAATTGGCCTTGTCGTTCTGGGTCAGCTGATACGCCTTGCCGTCCAGCGTGAACTTGCCGCCGGCGATGCGGTTGGCATAGCGGCCGATGGTCTGGCCCCAGTAATTGGGCGCGGTGACGTAGCTGGCGACGTCGTCATAGCCGAGCGTGACGTCGGCGACCTTGCCGTTCCGGTCGGGGGCGTTGAACGCCTGCAGCGTGGCGCCGAGCGTCATGATCCGCGCGCTGACGCCGTTGCTGCCGGTCAGGGTAACCATCTCGACCGCGGTGCCGTCGGGCAGCTTGCCAAAGCTCGACCGCTTGGCCGTGGCGGCGCCCGCCGCCTGTGCCCCGATCAACATTGCCATGGCCGTCGACCCGACCAGAAGCGCCTTCTTCATCGTCACCCTCCCAATGCACCGGCGGGCTATCGCGCCACGTCCGGTCCGTTGGGAAGGATATAGTCCGACAATAAGCGTTAGTTCAAGCGGCGAGGATCAGCCGTCGCCCAGCCGTTCGATATCGGCACCGACCGCCTGCAGCTTTTCCTCCAGCCGTTCATAGCCGCGGTCGAGGTGGTAGACGCGGCTGACCGACGTCTCGCCCACCGCCGCCAGGCCGGCGATGATGAGGCTCATCGACGCGCGCAGGTCGGTCGCCATGACCGGCGCACCGACGAGGCCGGCGACGCCGCGCACCACCGCCGAGCGGCCGGTGACGGTGATGTCCGCCCCCATCCGCGCGAGTTCAGGCACGTGCATGTAGCGGTTCTCGAAGATCGTCTCGGTCAGCACGCTCGCCCCGTCGGCGCGGGTCAGCAGCGCCATGAACTGCGCCTGCATGTCGGTGGCGAAACCCGGATAGGGCGCGGTCGACAGGTTGATCGGGCGGATATCCCCGCTCGCCTCGACGAACAGCGAGGTCGCTTCCTCACGCACCGCGACGCCGGCCTCGACCAGCGCGTCGATGGTCGCACGCATGTCGGACGGCACGACATTGGCCAGCTCGACCGCGCCGCCGGTGATCGCGGCGGCACAGGCATAGCTGCCCGCCTCGATCCGGTCGGGCATGACCGCGTAGGTCGCGCCGTGCAGCCGGTCGCGGCCCTCGATGGTCAGCGTGTCGCTGCCGATGCCGTCGATTGCCGCGCCCATCGCGACGAGGCAGCGGCACAGGTCGACGATTTCCGGCTCGCGCGCGGCATTTTCGAAGACGCTGGTGCCCTTGGCCAGTACCGCCGCCATCACCGCATTCTCGGTCGCGCCGACCGAGACGACCGGGAAGCGATAGCGCCCGCCGGGCAGACGGCCGCCGGGGGCCGTGGCCTTCACATAGCCGGCCGCCAGTTCGATCTCGGCGCCCAGCGCCTCCAGCGCCTTGAGGTGAAGGTCGATCGGACGGTTGCCGATCGCGCAGCCGCCGGGCAGCGACACCGTCGCCTCGCCTGCGCGCGCGACCAGGGGACCCAGCACGAGGATCGACGCACGCATCTTGCGCACAATATCATAGGGGGCGACGGTCGAGGTCAGCCGCTGGCCGCGCATGGTCATGACGCGGCCGAATTCGGATGGGTGCGACCCCTCGATCGTGGTCGACACGCCGAACTGGTTGAGCAGATGGCCGAAGCTGTCGACGTCAGCGAGGCGCGGCAGGTTGCGCAGCGTCAGCGGCTCCTCGGTCAGCAGCGCGCACGGCAGCAGCGTGAGGGCCGCGTTCTTGGCCCCGGAAATGACGATGCGGCCGGACAGGCGATTGCCGCCGCGAATGACGATACGATCCATGGGGCAGCTTCTAGTGTGTGGCGTCACACACGCAAGGGGGCGTTCCGATCCTCCCCGCTTTGCGGGGGGGGGGCGGACCGTTGGCG
>NZ_QQWV01000060.1:0-20661 GCF_003951715.1 Sphingomonas sp. ABOLH
TCATGTTGCGCATCACGGTGGCCGGATGCCTGTCAGAATGGAGAGCCGTGTGCATTGAAAGGTGCAAGCACGGTTCGGGGGGAGGCGCTGGGGCGTCCTCGAAAGAGGCGTCTCGCGTCTACCCTACCGAGACGCCGGCACGGTGGCTCGGTCGGCGCACGCCAGGGCGCCGATAGAGCCGTGCCCGGCAGGGTCGCGCCCGACTTGGTTTGGTTCAATGCGACAGGGCGTCGATAACCTTGCATTCGGCAACGATGCTGGCGTTGCAGGTGTCACCCCACTGCGCGATTTCCGACCTCAGCGCTGTAAGGTCGGCCAGCTTGCGATCGATTTCCGCGATGTGGACCGCAGCTATTTGGTCGGCCTCGGCACAGGAACCGCGCGGATCATCTGAAAGCCGCAGGAGCGCGCGAACCTGATCCAGGGTGAAACCCAGATCACGCGAGCGTTTGATGAACGACAGGCGATCAAGGTGCGAGCGATCGTAGAGTCGATAGTTGCCACCGCTACGGATGGGAGCGGGAACCAGCCCTTCTGCCTCGTAGAAACGGACCGTCTCTATCTTCAACCCAGTGCGCTTTGCGATCTCACCGATTTTCATCGCCGAACCTCTTGACCCTCTAGTAGGATGAGGGTTCATATAGGGCGTCTGATCCACGAATCGAGCTTCGATAATGGCAGACGCTTGTTGCTCATCAAAACGCGACACGATCGCGGAACTTGGTCGCAAGGCCGAGCAGCGCCGCGTGCTCATCATCGTGATGCTCATCAATCTCGCGATGTTCGTGGTCGAGTTTGGCGGCGGCGTCGTCGCGCGTTCCTCTGCCTTGATGGCGGATTCGGTCGACATGTTCGGCGACGCGGTGGTCTATGCGCTCAGTCTCTATGCATTGCATCGGGGTGCGCGCTGGGAAGCGGGGGCAGCACTGGCGAAGGGTGGCATCATCCTGGCTTTCGGCGTCGCGGTCATTTTCGAGATCGCTGACAAGATTGCGAACGGCGTTCCTCCGGCATCGGGCTTGATGCTCGGGGTTGGCAGCGCCGCGCTGGTTGCGAACCTAATCTGCCTCGCGCTGCTCTGGCGCTTCCGCCGCGAGAATGTGAACATGTCGAGCACGTTCGAGTGCTCGCGCAATGATGTCGCGTCAAACGTCGGGGTTCTCGCGGCTGCCGGATTGGTCGGCCTGACCGGCTCGGCTTGGCCGGACATCATCGTCGGCGGGTTGATCGCCGTGATCTTCCTGCGCTCGGCATGGCGCGTGCTTGGGGAAGCCTGGCCGGCATGGCGTGCCGCGAAGGCACCGGCTCGCGAGTTATTGCAATGACATGGAAACCTCTCCGTGGTAAAGGCGGGATCGTGCGAGCCTTTTTGCCTCTCCTGACATGCCTGATGCTGGTCCTCACCAGTTTCTCCGGCATGGCTCACGCCGCCGATCTGGCGGGGGGGAGCATCGCGGGCGTCGAGTTCACAATCCATACCGATGGCGACATCGATCAAGTGCCATCGGATTCGGACAAGAACGTCCCGCACCATCACAATTATTGCCACGGGCATGACGTTGGTGCGCCTGCGCGCACGACGATGGAATATACCCACGTCCTCACGATGCCCAAGCCGACTATCTCCGCCTCTGCGTCGCTCGATGGCCGCACCGGCATGGTCCATTTGAGACCCCCCCAAGCCTGACGTCCGATTTGGGCGCGCGTTGGCGCGCCCCTGTCGATCATCGTCAGGAGTCCTATTTTCATGCATCGTATCCTCGCGGCCATGCTGGCCGCAGCGTCGTGCGCCACTATGGCGCAGGCGCAGGTCGGACCGTCCGCGCCTTTTGCGCAGGACGCGCCGGTCTACACGCTTGACCAAGCGGTCAGTGCAGCGGGCGGTTCGGCCCCTGCTGCCGAAGCGGCAACAGCCGCGATCGATGCGGCCCGCGCGGGCCGCACGGTCGCCGGACTGCGGCCCAACCCGGTTGTCCAGGGCCAGGTTGAGAACGTCATCGGCTCGGGTCCGTATCGTGGGGTCCGCAGCGCGGAATCCACGGTCGGCTTTGCGATCCCGATCGAGCTAGGCGGCAAGCGCGGCGCCCGCGTCGCGGTCGCCAATGCGCAATTATCCCGGGCCGAGATCCAGGCCGCGATCATCGCGGCGGATGTCCGGCTTCAGGTGACGCAGCTTTATGTCGAAGCGGTCGCGGCCGATCGCCGGGTGGCGACGGCGCGGGATCAGGCCCGGATCGCCAGCGACGCGCTGCGGGCTGCGAGCGTTCGCGTGCAGGCGGGGCGCGCCTCCCCGCTCGAGCAACAGCGCGCAGATGTCGCGCGCATCAACGCCGACGCCAATGTGGAGCGGCAGCTTCGCTTGGCTGAGGCGGCGCGGGCCAATCTGGCGCGCCGGATCGGGCGACCGATTGACGGTGCGCTCGATGACACGCTGCTCGATCGCCTCCCGGGGGCGAACGTCTATGGGCCGATCGCGCCGGCTGACACGACCGGCACGCTGGCGCTGGCGGCGGCCAACGCGGATTTCTCGATCGCCGAGGCCGGCGTGCGGCTCGCGCGCGCTAATCGCGTCCCTGACCTGAACGTCGGACCTGCGATCCGCCGACTGGAAGCGACCAACGACATGGCGGCGGTGTTCACCGTGTCGATCCCGATCCCGGTGTTCAACAACGGTCGCGCGGCGATCGCGCAGGCGACCGCGCAGCGGACGCAGGCGGATGCACAGCGCCGCGTGACCGCGCTCGACATCGAACAGGCCATCACGGACGCGCAGGCACAGGCGGCCAATGCCGCGACGACCGCACGCGCGGCGTCGGGGCCGGCGCTGGCGGCTGCGCAGGAGGCCGCCCGCATCGCCCGGATTGGCTATCGCGAGGGCAAGTTCGGCCAGCTCGAATTGCTCGATGCGGAACGCACCCTCGCCGAGACGCGGGTCGCCGCGATCGACGCGCTCGCCAACTATCAAAATGCCCGCGCGCAGGTGGAGCGATTGACCGCTCCTGCGCCCAATGGGGGAAACCAGTGATGAAGAACTTCTATCTCGCGGGCGTCGCATCGCTCGCCCTGCTGCTGGCTGCCTGTGGCGGCAAGGATGCCGGGAACGAGGCGACCGCCAATGCCGCAGCCGGTAACGAAGCGGCAGGCGCGGAAAAGGGCGGTGCCGAAGGCGGTCATGCCGATGAAGGCGTGGTCACGCTGGGCGCCGATCAGATCGCCGCAGCGGGCGTGCAGATTGGACGGCCGATTATCGGTGGGGCCGGGACGATCGAGCTGCCTGCGATCATTGAGGGCGACCCGCAAGGGACGCAAGTGGTGTCGGCCGCCATCGCGGGACGCGTAGTTTCGCTAACCCGCAACCTCGGCCAATCGGTCGGCCGCGGCCAGACCATCGCGGTCATCGAGAGCCGCGAGGCGGCGCAGATCAAGGGCGAGGTCGAGGCGGCGCGTGCGCGGCTCCAGCTCGCCAATTCGAACCTTGCACGCGAGCAGCGGTTGTTCGCGCAGAAGGTGTCGCCCGAGCAGGATCTGATCGCAGCTCGCACGGCCGCGACGGAGGCGCGGATCGCGCTGACGCAGGCACAGAGCATGGTGTCGGCTGCGGGCGTCGGCGGCGGCGGTCTCAACCGGCTCGGCATCGCCGCGCCGATCTCGGGCCAGATCATTGCTCGCCCCGTGACGCTGGGACAGACGGTTGCGGCGGACGCGGAACTCTATCGCATTGCGAACCTGAGCCAGGTGTCGATCGCCCTCAACCTGAAGGCTGAGGATGCGGGTCGGGTGCGTCCCGGCAACACGGTGCTGGTCAAGGCGGCGGGCCGTCAGGCGACCGCGCGCGTCACTTTCGTGTCGCCGGCGCTCGATCCGCAAACGCGGCTCGTGCCCGCGCTCGCCACCCTCGACAACAGGGGCGGCGAATGGCGGGTCGGCGAACCGGTGACGGCCGCCGTCCAGCTCACGGGCAGCGGGGGTAGCGGCGCAATCCGCGTGCCGACGACGGCCGTGCAGAGCTTCGAGGGCAAGTCGGTCGTGTTCGTTCGCACACCTACGGGCTTCAAGGCGACCCCGGTGCAGCTCGGCGATGCGTCGGGCGACACGGTGATCGTCCGCTCGGGTCTCACCGGCAACGAACAAATCGCCACCACCGGAAGCTTCACGCTCAAGGCCGAGATCGGCAAGGGCGAAGCGAGCCACGAGGATTAAGCCATGATCGCCCGCATCGTCACATGGGCGGTCGAGAAGCGCTGGCTTGTCCTGCTGCTCACCGCCATCGTCGCCGTTATTGGCGCGTTTTCGCTTTACCGGCTGCCGATCGACGCAGTGCCGGACATCACCAACAACCAGGTGCAGATTAACGTCCGCGCACCCGCGCTCTCGCCCGAGCTGGTCGAGAAGCAGGTGTCATTCCCGATCGAAACCGCGCTCGCCGGCACCCCCGGCATCGAATATACGCGCTCGCTGAGCCGTAATGGCTTCGCGCAGATCACTGCGGTCTTCTCCGACTCTACGGACATCTATTTCGCCCGCCAGCAGGTGGGCGAGCGTCTGCAGGGCGTGCAAGAGAACCTGCCCGATGGCGTGAACCCCGAAATGGGTCCGATCGCGACGGGCCTGGGCGAGGTGTACATGTACACCGTCCGGCTCGAGCATCGCGAGGACGACAAGCACAAGCCCGGTGAACCGGGCCAACAGCCCGATGGCAGTTACATCACGCCAGAGGGTGAGCGACTGACGACTGAAGAGGACAAGGCGACCTACCTGCGCACCGCGCAGGACTGGATCGTCACGCCGCTTCTGAAGAACACACCGGGCCTCGCCGGCGTCGACTCGATTGGCGGGTACGCCAAGCAGTTCCTCGTCGTGCCCGATGTGCAGAAGCTGGCTTCACTCGGCATCACGCTGACGGACCTGGGCAACGCGCTGGAGCGCAACAACACCAGCGTCGGCGGCGGCTTCGTCAATCGCAATGGCGAAGGTCTGGCTGTCCGCTCGGATGCGCTCGTGCGCAATGCCGGCGAGTTGGCCAGGACCGTGATCGCGACACGTAACGGCGTGCCGATCACGGTCGAACAAGTCGCGACCGTGAAGACGGGGCAGGCGATCCGCATGGGTTCGGCCTCGGAGAACGGCACGGAAGTCGTTGTCGGCACCGCGATCATGCGGATCGGCGAGAACAGCCGCGTCGTGTCCACGGCCGTCGCCGAGAAGCTGAAGTCGATCAACGCCTCGCTGCCACCCGACGTCGTGGTTCAGCCGGTGCTCAACCGCACCGAGCTGGTCAACTCGACGATCAAGACGGTCGCCAAGAACCTGTCGGAAGGCGCGGTGCTGGTCATCGTCGTGCTTTTCCTGCTGCTCGGCAATTTCCGCGCGGCGCTGATCGCGGCGCTGGTCATCCCGATCACCATGATGCTGACCGGCTTCGGGATGCTGCGTGCCGGCGTCTCGGCGAACCTGATGAGCCTTGGCGCCTTGGACTTTGGTCTGATCGTCGACGGCGCTGTCATCATCGTGGAGAACGCGCTGAGACGGCTTGCCGAGCAACAGCATCATGAAGGTCGCTTGCTGAGCGTAAGGGAACGGCTCGCGACCGTGGCGGCCGCCGCGCGCGAGATGATCCGCCCCTCGGTATACGGGCAGGCGATCATCATCCTTGTCTATGTGCCGCTGCTCACGCTGACCGGCGTGGAGGGCAAGACGTTCGTGCCGATGGCGCTCACCGTCATAATCGCGCTCGCCTTCGCCTTCATCCTCTCGATCACCTTCGTGCCGGCCATGATCGCGATCTGGCTGTCGAAGAAGGTTGAGGAGAAGGACGGCCGCATCATCACGTGGCTGAAGAAGCGCTACGAGCCGGGTCTTGACCGGGCAATGAAGCGCCCGACCCTGACGATCGGCGCGGGTGTCGGCAGCCTTGTCGTGGCGGCGCTCGCCTTCACCACGCTCGGATCGGTGTTCCTGCCACAGCTCGATGAAGGCGACCTGCTGATCCAATCGCTGCGCATCCCCGCCACGTCGGTCCAGCAAAGTCAGGCGATGCAGGTGCCGATCGAACGGATGATGTCGAAGCAGCCAGAGGTGGCGTTCGTCTATTCCAAGACGGGCACGGCGGAACTCGCTTCCGACCCGATGCCGCCCAACGCCACCGACATGTTCGTCATCCTGAAGCCGCGCAAGGATTGGCCAAATCCCGATCTTGCCAAGGAGGAGCTGGTCAGCCGGATCGAGGGAAATCTCGCAAAAATCCCGGGCAACGCCTATGAGATCACCCAGCCTATCCAAATGCGCTTCAACGAGCTGATCGCCGGCGTGCGCGGCGACATCGCGGTGAAGGTGTTCGGCGACGACTTCAACACGATGAACCGGACGGCCGAGCAAATCGCCGCCGTACTGCGCAAAACGCAGGGCGCGGCGGACGTGAAGGTCGAGCAAACGACGGGCCTGCCCATGCTCGACATTCGCGTCAATCGTGACGCGATGGCGCGCCTGGGCGTCACCGCGCAGGATGTGCAGGATACCGTCACCGCGACAATCGGCGGACGCACCTCGGGCCAAATCTTCGAGGGCGACCGACGCTTCCCGGTGGTGATCCGCCTGTCGGAGACGCAGCGCGCTGACATTGGCCTGCTTGAACAGGTGCAGGTGCCCGTGGCGGGGGGCGGCTATGTGCCGCTGTCCAGTGTCGCTGACATCAAGGTCGTCGACGGTCCCAATCAGATCAGCCGCGAAAACGGGAAGCGGCGCGTGGTGGTGCAAGCCAACGTGCGTGGTCGCGACGTCGGTAGCGTCGTTGCAGACGCGCAGGCGGCGATCGGCAGCCAGGTCCGGCTGCCTGCCGGTGCCTATCTCGAATGGGGCGGTCAGTTCGAGAACCTGCAATCGGCGAGCGAACGGCTGAAGCTGGTCATTCCGGCCTGTTTCATCCTGATCCTGTTGCTCCTTTACGGTGCGCTTGGATCGGTCCGCGATGCCGCGATCGTGTTCACCGGCGTACCCTTCGCGCTGGTGGGCGGCGTCCTGCTGCTCTTCCTGCGCGGCATGGACTTCTCGATCTCGGCGGCGGTGGGCTTCATCGCCTTGTCGGGCATCGCGGTCCTCAACGGCCTCGTCATGGTCAGCTCAATCCAGGATCTGATCCGGTCGGGGCTATCGCGCGAGGAGGCGGCCCATGTCGGCGCAATGCAGCGTCTGCGGCCAGTCGTCATGACCGCGCTCGTCGCCAGCCTCGGCTTCGTTCCGATGGCGCTTGGCGAGGGCGCGGGCGCGGAGGTGCAAAAGCCATTGGCGACCGTCGTCATCGGCGGCCTGATCTCGGCGACGCTGCTGACGCTGTTCGTGCTGCCGACGCTCTACGCCCGGTTCGGGCAGAAGGCGATCGAGAAGCCCGAGCACTACAATGAGGAGCATGAAGGGGACGACCACGGTCAGACCTTCGTGAACAACTTGGCCTGATGGGTGCGCGGGGCGATCCGCGATCGCCCCGCTCATCTCTGGGAGATGGGGATATGCCTCGCACCATAACCAGCTCAATGCTTCACGGCGGGCCACTGCGGATCTGGTCGGCGATCACCGATCCGGATCATCGCCGGGCTTGGAGTCCGCTCGTATTCCTCGACAACCCGTGCCAGCTTGGCGAGACGGAATGTACCTTCGCGATCCAGGGCATCACCCGGCCAATTCGGACGCCGGCCCTGGTCGATCAATTCGACAAGCCGCACGCCTTCGCTTGGTCCTGCGGCATCCCTTATCTGTTCACGCTCGAAGAGCGGTACGAGCTGGCAGGGGACGACGGTGGCACCAGGCTAACACATAGCTGCACGCTGCGCGGGGCGCTGTCTTTGCCGTTCGCGGCGATGATGTTGCGTCGTCTGCGGTCCCTGATGGTCGATGCCGACGATCGACTTGCGACCTATCTGCGCTGGCGGGTGGGTCAGCCTCCCCGTGGGATCAATCGTCAGCGCGTCCCCTCCCGCTACAGGAGGAAGGCGCGATGACGCCGTTGAAGCGGGTACTGCCCGCCCTCATCCTCGTTGTCGGGCTGGCGGCTTGCACGGAAAGCAAGCCGCCAGCCCCGCCAACGGAGCAGCAAATCCATTCATCCGACAGCGCCGTGGCGACCGGGGAAATGGGGCGCCATCCCTATCGCTGTTCCGACGGGGAACCGCTGTTCGTCGACTACAAGGACAACGGCCTGCAGATCGATTTGCGGCGCTCCAGCAGCGCCGTGCCCATGACGCTGACCGCGCCAGCGCAGGGCCTCCAATATGTCGGCGAGACAGCCACCGCGACCTTCAAGGGGTCGCAGCTCACCATCGTGGAAGGCGAAGGCCGCACGCGGACCTGCGAACGGGAGGGCACCCGATGAACCGTCATGTCTTCCGACACGTCGCACCGCAACGGGAGAGAAACGATGTCTGACACGTCGATCTCGAATGTGATGGCCATTCGCGCCGAAGTAATCGCGCGAAGCCGCGCCTTGCGCGAGGCGCAGCCGACGGCACCGCCCGGCGTGACGCCGACCGCTCCAGCCTCAACCTTTGCCGACACCCTCAATGCCGTGGTGGCGAAGGTCAACGAGACCCAGGAGCAGGAGGATGTCGTCACCGAAGCATATGAACGGGGCGAAACCACCGACATTGCAACCGTCGCGCTCATCCAGAGCCGTGCATCCATTACTTTCGAGGCGACGCTGCAAGTCCGGAACAAGCTGCTGTCTGCATATCGAGACATCATGAACATGCCGATCGGATGACGATCGCGAAGATAACTAAGGCGGTATTGGTATGATTGTCGGCACAAGGCCACGATTCAAGCAGATTATTGTCGAGGTTTGGAAGCCTCTCACGATCCTGTTCGTGTGGGACGTGGCGGTGACGGCATTCCACATGATGACCCCGATCAAGGAACCGCCTTTGCCGACGGCGCTGTTCGGCACTGCCATCGCGCTCTTCATGGGGTTTCGGACCAACGCCGCTTATGCACGCTGGTGGGAAGCGCGAACTCTTTGGGGCGCGCTCATCAATGCCTCGCGCAGCTTGGCCCGGATCACGCGCAGCCTGACCAAGGGGGAACCCGAGGGCAGTGAGATGCGGCACAACATCATCCTGCGGCAGATCGCCTTTGCGCACTCGATGCGCTGCCAGCTTCGCCGACAGTCGCCCTATGAAGAGATTGCCCGGGTCGCTGGAACGGAAGTCGCCGATATGGCGGTCGCCCGCCTGAACCCTGCCAACGCGCTCCTGGAGGACATATCGGGCATTTACGCCGACGCGCTCGCGGAAGGTCGGATCACCGAAATCCAGCAGGCAACTGTGGAGCGCGTCCTGATCGACATCGCCAATGCGCAGGGCGGCATGGAGCGGATCAAGAACACGCCGCTGCCCAATGGCTTTCGGTTCTTCCCGAACCTCTTCACGCGTGTGTTCTGCGTGCTGCTCCCGATCGCGCTGGTCGAATCCCTGGGCCTTGCCACGCCGATCGGATCGACGCTGATCGGACTCGTCTTCCTCGCGGTGCTGAGCATCGGCGAGGATCTGACCGATCCGTTCGCCAATAGCGTCCACGATGTCCCGCTCACGGCAATGTGTCGCACGATCGAGATCGACCTTCTCCAAACCGCGGGACTTCCGGCCCCCGAGCCGCTGACACCTGACCACGGGGTGCTGTGGTGATGGGCATGCGCGCCTTGCTGCATCTGCCCGGGCTGACGATCGCGCGCGTTGGCGTCGTTCTCGTCACCGGCGTGATTGTAGGGGCGTGCAACCCGGCTCCGAGCGAACCTGTCGAACCGGCTCACGACAAGCGTGTGACGCCAAGGCTGATCGCGCAGCGCATCATGTATTGCGACGACGGCACACGCGCCGATGTCGACTTCATCGACGACGGCCTCAAGATGGCCGCAACCTGGCTGCCGAAGGGCAGGACCGAGATCCTGCGCGCCCAGCGAACCGGTGATGAATTTCGCGGCAACCAGTCACGGGCCGTCGTGGCGGGCGGGGCGATCGCCTTCATGCGGCGCGGGAAAATCCACGTCTGTCACCGAACCCCGGAGGGATCATAGGATATGCAGGCACTGCTTTACACGCTTGCGCCTGTGCTGGCGGTCGTGCTCGGCGCGATCATAGCGAGCCGCACCAAGTTGAAGCCCAACCTTGTGGCCGGCCTCCAGCATCTCGCGGCAGGGGTCGTGTTCGCGGCGGCCGCGACTGAAATCCTGCCGCAGGTCAAGCATGAGGCGTCGCCCAGCGCGACGTTGATCGGCGGGGCGGCGGGCGTTGCGACGATGCTAGGGCTCAAGGCATTCGAAGCCCGCTTCAAAGGACCGATGGCGCTGCTCGCCGCGATCGGCATTGACATTCTGGTCGACGGCTTGGTGCTCGGCCTCGCCTTCGTGGCGGGCGAAAAGGCGGGTTTCCTGCTGACGATCGCGCTGACGCTGGAAGTGTTGTTCCTAGGGCTGACGCTGACCGACGAGCTGGCGGAAACCTATCGCTCGCGCCTTCGCATTATCGTGATCGTGTCGGCATTGGCGCTGCTGCTGCCGCTCGGCGCGCTTGCGGCCGTGCCCGTCGCCACGCTGTCGCCGGTGATGGTCGCCGGCTTCCTCAGCTTCGGGCTGATGGCGCTGCTCTATCTCGTCACGGAGGAGCTGCTGGTCGAGGCGCACGAGAAACCCGACACCCCGCTCATCAGCTCGATGTTCTTCGTGGGGTTCCTGGCCCTGCTCACGCTTGAGGAGATTATGGGATGATCTCGAGCAATGACAACAACGGCGGACAGGAGCGCCGCACCCTCTGGATCGTCCTGCTGCTGAACGCGGCGATTGCGGCAGGCTTCTTCGTCTCGGGCTTCTTCGCGGATTCGAGCGCGCTGATCGCCAACGGCGTCGACAACCTGTCAGACACCGCCGTGTACGCGCTGAGCCTCGTGGCGCTCACCCGGGGCAAGACATGGAAGACACGCGCCGCGATGGCGTCGGGCGTCATGCTGCTGATCTTCGCGGGCGGCATTCTGCTCGATGTCGCACGGCGCTACGTGCAAGGCAGCGAGCCGATCGGACCGACGATGATGGTCATGTCGGCGATTGCCGGTGTCGTGAATTACCTCTGCCTGCGGCTGCTTCAGCGCCTCAAGGATCCGGACGTCAATCTCCGGGCCGCCACCACCTTCAGCTTCAACGACTTCATTTCCAACGGCGGCATCCTGATCGCCGGCGTGCTGGTGTTGTGGCTGGGCACCAACTGGCCGGACCTGCTGGTCGGCTTCGCCACCGCCATCATCGCCATCAAGGGCGGTGTCGAAATCCTGCGCGATGCGCGCGCCGAAACCAAGAAAAGCGAAAGGAGGTCGTCATGAACGACAAGCTCGAACTCGATATTCCAGTGCTGTTGCCGGACCTGCCTGATGCGGCCGATGCCTGCCTGGACCGTCTTGTGTCGACCCTATCCAAGCGCGAAGGCGTGGAGCGGGCGCATGTGATCTGCCTCGACGGCGACACGCCGGCGGCGCTGTGCATCCATTTCGATGCTGCCAAGCTGCCGCTGCCGCGCGTGCGCGAGATGGTGCGCGCCGCGGGCGCCGAGATCACCGACCGCTATGGCCATGCAATCTGGCAGGTTACAGGTATCAATCACGAGCGTCGGGCACGCACCGTCAGCGATGCGCTGTGCGCCTTGCCCGGCGTGGTCCAGGCAAGCGCCAGCACCAGCGGCTCGGTTCGGGTCGAGTATGATCGACGCGAAACCACCGAAGAGGAGGTCCGCGCCGCACTTGGCAAGCTGAAGGTCGGTGTGGGCAAGCGGGTCGCGGCCGACGACCATGCCGGCCACGACCACGGGCCGGGGGGCCACGGCATGAGCGAGGAGAAGCACGGTCCCGGCGATGGCCACGACCATAGCCATGCCGAGTTTCTTGGCCCCAACACCGAGCTGATCTTCGCGCTCGCCTGCGGCGCGCTGCTGGGGATCGGCTATGCGATCGAGAGGCTAGTTGCCGGCGCACCGGAGTGGCTGCCGACCGCCTGCTACATCACAGCCTACTTTTTCGGCGGATTCTTCACGCTGCGCGAGGCGATCGATAACCTTCGGATGAAGAAGTTCGAGATCGACACGCTGATGTTGGTCGCTGCCGCCGGCGCCGCTGCGCTGGGCGCATGGGCCGAAGGCGCGCTGCTGCTGTTCCTGTTCAGCCTTGGTCACGCGCTCGAGCATTACGCGATGGGTCGCGCCAAGAAGGCGATCGAGGCGCTGGCGAAGCTCGCCCCGGAAACCGCGACCGTGCGTCGCGACGGGGAAACTAGCGAAATCCCTGTCGAACAGATGGTCGTCGGGGACATCGCCATCGTGCGCCCGAATGAGCGCCTGCCCGCCGACGGCTTCGTCATCAAGGGCACGAGCGCGATCAACCAGGCCCCGGTGACGGGTGAAAGCATCCCGGTCGACAAGGTGCCGGTCGCCGACGCTGCGGCGGCACGCGCAAAGCCCGATGCGGTGGACGCGGAAAGCCGGGTTTTTGCCGGTACGATCAACGGCGGCGGCGCGATCGAGATCGAGGTGACGCGCCGTTCCAACGAAAGCGCACTCGCCAAGGTCGTGAAGATGGTGAGCGAAGCGGAGACGCAGAAGTCGCCGACGCAGCGCTTCACCGATCGGTTTGAGCGGATCTTCGTGCCTGCTGTCCTGATCCTGTCGGTGCTCCTGCTCTTCGCATGGGTGGTCGTCGACGAGCCGTTCCGCGACAGCTTCTATCGCGCGATGGCGGTACTGGTTGCGGCAAGCCCGTGCGCGCTCGCCATCGCAACGCCGAGCGCTGTCCTGTCTGGCGTTGCCCGTGCAGCGCGGGGCGGCGTGCTCGTGAAGGGCGGTGCACCGCTCGAAAACCTCGGGTCGCTCAAGGCGATTGCTTTCGACAAGACGGGCACGCTGACCGAAGGTCGTCCGCGCATCACCGATGTCGTGCCCGTCGATGGCGCCGACGAAGGCGAGCTGCTGGCGCTGGCCGTCGCTGTCGAAGCGTTGAGCGACCATCCTCTGGCCCAAGCGATCGTCAAGGACGGCCGCGAACGACTGAACGATCGTGCCGTGCCGACTGCCGGCGACCTCAAGAGCCTGACCGGTCGGGGCGTCACCGCGAGCGTGGATGGCGAGACGGTCTGGATCGGCAAGGCCGAGATGTTCGGGAGTGAGGGCATTCCGGCGCTGGGGCAGGGGGCACAGGACGCGATCGCGAAACTGCGCGAGAACGGTCGCACGACGATGGTGGTCCGCAAGGGGGACCGCGACCTGGGCGCGATCGGCCTGATGGACACGCCCCGCGAAGCGGCAAAGACCGCGCTACGCCGGCTGCACGAAATGGGCGTATCGCGGACGATAATGATCTCTGGCGACCACCAGAAAGTCGCCGAAGCGATCGCCAACGATGTCGGGATCGACGAGGCGTGGGGCGACCTCATGCCCGAAGACAAGGTTGCCGCGATCAAGAAACTCGCCGGCGAAGACAAGGTCGCAATGGTGGGTGACGGCGTGAACGATGCCCCGGCGATGGCAAGCGCCACGGTCGGCATTGCGATGGGCGCGGCGGGGTCGGACGTTGCGCTGGAGACAGCCGACGTCGCCCTGATGGCTGACGATCTGGCGCACCTGCCATTCGCGGTGGGCCTAAGCCGGCATACGCGTGGAATCATCCGGCAGAACGTCTTCGTCAGCCTGGGTGTCGTCGCCTTCCTCGTTCCTGCGACCATCCTTGGCCTCGGCATTGGGCCAGCGGTGGCGGTTCATGAGGGATCAACGCTGCTTGTTGTCGTCAACGCGCTCAGGCTGCTCGCCTACCGCGATCCGGCGGGGAAGGCGGCATGAAAACGCCCCCCATCAAGCCTGACAGGATCGCTGACGCAGTTTAAGGGAGATAATCTCAGTGAAGCCAACGTATCTTTTAGCAACCGTCGCTATATGCGCCCTCGGCGCAGGATGCTCACCTTCCATATTAAACGATCGTATAAAAATTACTAGATATCCAAACATGCTTGTTTCATCAAATATATATGCCAAAGGCAGCGGAATTATACTGATCGGCAACGTCAGTCACTCCATTGGACACTATCCAACTCACGGATATATGAAAGCCTGTGCTACGTGGTATTCAGGAAACCGCGAGTGCAAAGAGAGATTTGTCCTCATGACTGACAGTTCTCGCCGACGTGAAATTCCATTCAAATTTGGGTTCAATGGGTCACCCGATCAACTGATGAGCATGGAACTAGAATTTATCAGGCCCGAGAAGTCTCGCCCCCAATAGGCTCTGTCGATTTGCCGTCGGCCTCGCCGACGAAAAGAACGAGGATCGGGGCAACCAGATTGCCGCTTCTGGGCAGGGGAAGGCATGTTTCAAAGCTCGTGGATCGAAATAGCTACCCATATTGTCAGTCTCGCCATCGCCTATGGGCTCGCCCTTCCTGTTGGCTGGGATCGCGAGAAGGACGCCCGCAGCGCAGGCATCCGTACATTCCCGTTGGTTGCCATCGCCAGTTGCGGCTTCGTGCTGGTGGGCATTGCGATCCTCGGCCGCACGTCTCCAGCGCAAGCCAGGTTGCTCGAAGGTCTGATTACGGGAGTCGGCTTCATCGGGGGCGGCGCGATTCTGAAGAAGGGCGACAAAGCGTCAGGCACGGCGACGGCGGCCAGTCTGTGGGCGACTGGCGCACTCGGCGCGGCCGTGGGCTATGGCCTATACGACATCGCCTTTATCCTGAGCGCTACCACCTTCCTCACCCTGCGCTGCTCTCGTCCGCTCAAGCGCGCCACCAATGGCGACGTCGGCAGCTCGGCAAGCCGATGACGAGCCCTTGGGCGAGCCGATGGATGCGGCCTGTGCGATCCCTTACCCGGCGCCGGGCACCGGCGAGGACCATCGCGGTGCGTGACCGCCAACATCGCTTGCTGCGCTGGGCGACGCTGCTGGAGCGCAATCCCCACCAGATCATCGGCCTGCTGTCCCCTTCTTGGGCGGGCGGCGACGCGCACGGCACGATGGTCGATCGGCCGAGCGCGATCGATGTCGCATGGAGCGACGTGGTGCTGCGGGTGATGGGGTTAGCGGGACGATCGCGCGGTGAAGCAAAATCGTTCTTCGGGTTGTCGGATGCCGAGCTGGATCGGATTGCCGCAGGTTCGTGGCGGTGTCCGGTTCGACCCGCTTGGCAGGTCGCCGTGCGGATCAGGAACGTCGAATGTCCGCGCCTGGAAAATCGGATCGTTGGGTCCGTCGTCGCCCTCCTGCTCGTGATTTGCGCGATCTCCTATTGGATCTTCTGACGAGGCTGGTTTGTGTTCGACATCATAACATCGATCCTCGCGTCACTCGGCGGCTTTGGCGTCTTTCTGTTGATGCTGGCCGAGAACGTCTTTCCGCCGATCCCGTCGGAAGTGATCCTGCCACTTGCCGGCTACACCGCTGCGCAGGGGCGCGGCTCGCTGTGGGTGGTGGCAATCGCCGGCACCCTCGGATCGGCTGCAGGGGCGGTGCTGTGGTACTATGTCGGCCGCTGGATTGGCATCGATCGATTGAAGAGCTTTGCTTCCCGCCACGGCCGATGGCTGACGTTGACGCCCGGTGAGGTCGATCATGTCGACCGCTGGTTCGACCGCTACGGTCGTTGGGCGGTTCTGTTCGGGCGCATGGTCCCGGGAGTCCGGACCCTGATTTCGGTGCCCGCAGGGGTCAGCGGGATGCCCCTTGGTCCATTCTTGGTCTCGACGCTCACCGGCTCGGCCATATGGACCGTTATCCTCGTGCTGGCGGGCTATGAGCTGGGCGAACGCTATAGCCAGGTGGCGAGCCTCATCGAGCCGGTCAGCAACGCCGTGCTCGCGCTGGCCGTCATCTGGTATCTTTGGCGGGTCGCGACTTTCGGGCGATCAAGGGGTGGCCATTGACGGCTGACCTGCTGCCCGCGTTTCCTGCCGGCCTTTGGCTCATGGCGGCTTCGATGCTTGTCCGCATCACACGCTTCGCTCGTGCCTTTAGCCTGATCTCGCCAGCCAGCGCGATCGTTCTCATCAAGTGGGTTGGATGGCTTCACCGCAGCGGATTTCACGCATGGCGTCGCAACGGAGGGAAGTGGCGTTGGGCCGGAATATGGAGAGGATAGACATAATGGGGGACGGCAAGCAGCGGGCGGTCATCGCCGTTGCCGCGACAATTGTTTTATCCGGATGCGGGCTGATTAAACCACGGGATGCGGGCTTTTTCCGCTTCCACGCGGAAGAGGCGAGACTGGTCGTCACACGCTGCGAGCGGGGCCAAGAAACCGGCAGCGACTGCGAGGCCGCGGCGCAGGCCGTGGCCGAGCTCGACGCGGCGGCGCGGCGAGAGTCCTCATAGACCAGTCGCGCCGCCACGCCCCGGCCCTCGTCGGGGCCGGGACCGTGGGGGGCGCTCATGCCGCCTCGTCCAGTTCGGGAGCCGTCTCAACGGCCATGCGGCTCAAGAGCCAGTCGGACGCATCTTGGGCTAGGCGGGCGGCGGTGAAGATGCACCGCTTGTCATTGCGCAGGGCCTGTAGCCAACTCGCCAGATAGGCGGCGTGGTCTTCACGGTCGTGAAGCTTGATACCGATGGTCGCGCTGACGAACGCCGCCCCCAGCTCAGCAACCAATTCCTCTCGGGCATAGTCCTCGCGCTTTGTGGAAATGAGAGACGGGCGGGCAAGTCGGTCAACATGTCCTGTCGCGTGGCAAAGTTCGTGCGCTAGGGTCGAATAATAGTCATCGCTGGTGTGGAAGTCGGCAAACTCGGGCATCACCACATGATCGCCGCTCGGCTGATAATAGGGCTGCGATCCGAAATGCTTGACGGTAACGGGGATGCGGGCGAAAAGCGCGTCCAGCTCCTCGTCCCGCTCGTCGGGATTGGTCGCGGTGATGATCGGCGCGGGGGTTGGATATTTCGCCTCGATGCCATCGATCTGCTCGGCATTGAAAACGGTATAGCGCTTAAGGAACGCCACCTGACGCCTGCCGTCCTCGCTGCTCTCTCCGCCCTTGTCGGCGTCAACCTCGATCTTGTTGGCGTAGACGACGGTCGAACCCTTCTCGCCCTTGCGGACGCAACCACCAAGCGCGAGCGCCTGCTTGAAGGTCAGCCAATGCGGAGAGGCATAGCCCTTGGTCATGGCGGCAACCCATAGGGTCAGGACGTTGATGCCGCGATAGGGAACGCCGGTCGAGCGGAGCGGGATATTCGGTGCGGTGCTGCCATTCCACGATTTCGACCACGGCCGGGTGCCTGCCTCGATCATCGCGATCATCTGATCGGTGATTTCCTGATAGATGTCAGCTCGATTGTCGGTGATCCGTCCCATGATGTCTTCCTTTCCTTTGAGGCTGAAAGCCGGTCGCAACAGCAACCGGCTCTGCCTTTCCGGCGAGGAACGGGATGGGGAGGGAGGGCGAGAATCTGGCCTCTGGCGCGGGCGAGCCGCCTAGCGCGGCCGACGCTCCGCAGGGCGTCGGGGGCCGCGTTTGGCGGATTACACGGGGGGCCTGATTGTCGTTCGGGAACGAAAGGGCAGCCGCCCTTGGTGTTCCCCGGCACCGGTCTGGCCTCCGGGGGAGGGCAGCGTGCCCAACAAGCTGTGCCACGCTCCAGGCGTGTCATGGGGGGTGTGCCACGTGGCACACCTGCCTTGCGGCAGCGCGAATAGGAAAACACGGGGAGAGGGGGAGGCCGTGGGGGCTCCCGCTGGGTTTATCCTCGGTTGATACGCCAGGAGTGTATCCTGAGCGGTTCCTATATGGGGATGTCCTATGGTTTGTAGGCCCCGTGCGGCTCCCGGGTGGGCGGCCCAAAGGGCCGGGGAGGGGGCGGCCTGCGCGCCCTGTGGGGCGCCCCTAGTGCCGCCCCCTCAAACTTGAATCCCCTTCGCGCGAGGGGCATATTTGCAGCCAGAAAGGATAATCACATGGCTGCGAAAAAGCAAAAGGACAGCAGCGCCGATCTGCGAACGAATGAGAAGAAGTGGACCAAGCCGCTGATGGATGCGGGCTGGACTGCATTGCCGAGCGTCATCATCGAAAATCAGCGCCAGCTCATGCTGTCGCCGCTCGATCTCAACATCATCGTGTATCTGGCGAGCAAATGGTGGACGGCGGAGGGCAAGCCCTTTCCGTCCAAGACCACGATGGCGAAGGCGATGGACGTTCATCCGCGCACGATCCAGAAGCACATCGCTGCGCTGGAGGGGGCAGGGTATATCCGTCGCGAGGAGCGGCGGACCGAAACCGGCAGCCGCACCAACATCTACCATCTCGATGGGCTGATTAAGGCAGTAGCGCCGTTCGCGGTCGAGAAGCTGGCTGAGATCAAGGACAAGGCCGAGTTGGCGAAGCGCCGTCAGAACCGGGCCGGGGCGCCTAAGCTGCGTCTGGTACAGGATGACGACGAGTGAACGCGCATATCCAAGATCCACCCCCGAAAGTGGAACCGAGGGTTACGGCCGCGCCAAGCATCCGTCAGCTCTACTGGTGTGACTTTCCGCAAGACGCCCAGCTCCCGGAGTTCTGGAAGCGGCGCCCCGTCATCATCGTGTCGTTCAAGAACACGCTGCATGGCGCGGTCACGGTGGTGCCCTGCTCGACGGCAGCGCAGCCAGGAAACAAGTGGGCCTTTCCGCTGCAGACCACGATTGACGGTCGGGCGGCGTTCGCGATCTGCGACAAGCTGACGACCGTGGCGGTGAGCCGGCTAATCCCTGACAAAGGCGGCATCATGCGAATGCCGGTCGGGGAGTTCGACGACATGCTGCGCCTTGTGTTGGCCTGGCTGCCGGTGCCCTCGACGCCCCCGTCGCCGCCTCAGGGGGTGCCGCCTACGCCCACCGGTTCCGGCGCGTAAGGCCGGTTGATGTCCTTTCAGATTTTAGTTGAATCGTAAGGGATGGGTTTCTACATGGGGAGCACGCGCGGCCTCCCCCTGGGGAGTGTCCGTTTCCCGCGAGGGAACTAAATGGTCGGGGCCGCCTCAAAAGGGCGGCCCTTGGCTTATCTGCGGCACTGGCACGCAGCCCGCAAGCTTCAGACATAATGACCTGCTCGCCGGTAGATTGGCATCGAGTCGTCCAGTCGCATGGCAGGGAAGGGCGGAACGTCGTCGGCCGCCGCTTAGGCAGAGCAATAAATTCGCTGTGAGCGGATTTTATTCGTTGACTAGCGAAGTGCGCTGGGGCATCACACTCTCGTTCAGTTTGAAAGGGGATGTGTCGCCATCAACCGAGGGGGAAACCCCTCCTGGAGAAGAAACCTTCTCTGCTTTGTGGCTCCGTGCGTGCGAGCGAGCGGCGCCGCGGGCGGCCACCGGACGGCCCGGTGTCCGCCTTGGTGTTCAGGGTTAACGTGCTTCTACCCCACCCTCCAAAGCCTCGGCGGCGCCCCTGCATGGTGTGGGGGTTGGCAGAGGAGGACGCCATGCGAAAGCTTGGTCTGAACGAGAAGCGTGCGCGAACGAAGACGGTGCGACGGCAGCATTGGGCAAAGCGCCTGATCCGTCCGTCCACTTTGAAGACGGTGGTGGCCTTGGGGCGAGTGGTGGTGCAACTGCTCCACATCGCCCTCTCCATCATCAAGGTTTTCCGCCAGTAATTCGCACCCTGAATAGCCTCCTGAAAGGAGATGCAATGTTGGGTGAAGCTCTTCGCTTGATCCGAGTCTATCACGACCTCAAGCAAAAGCAGGCGGCTGAGCGGTTGGAGGTTTCGACGTCGTATCTGTCGGAAATCGAACGCGGCCTGAAGACGCCGACGCTGGACATCATCCAGCGCTATGCCACTGTCTTCGACATGCCTGTCTCGTCGATCATGTTCTTTTCGGAGAACCTCGATCAGAAGAGCACGCTCGACCAGGCACGGACCTTTGTCGCTGGCAAGGTGGTGAGCCTGCTTCAATTCCTCGAGGCTCGGTCCGGTCGGACCCATGCCGAATAAGACGGTCATCCCGCTCAATCAGTCGCAGCTCTATAAGCTCACGAGTCCGCGCCGCCTCGCTGACGTGCTCGGCCTTGCAGAAGCTGAGCTGCGGGCAATGGCGACCGGGCCGGATCGGTATCGGCAGTTTGAGATTGAGAAGAAGAGTGGCGGAAAACGTCCGGTTGAAGATCCGGTCGCGCCGCTCAAGCGTGTACAGGGCCGTATCGCCAAGATGCTGGCGCGGATCGAGCCGCCATCTTTTCTGTTCTGCCCGGTGAAGGGGCGATGCTACGTCAGCAATGCCGCGCGCCATCGCGGCAACCGCGTCGTTCACTGCCTCGACATCAAGAAGTTCTTCCCCAACACGCCCCGTGTGCGGGTGATCGCGTTCTTCCAAAGCATCATGGGATGCCGCGCCGACGTTGCCGGCCTTCTTGGTGATCTCTGCACGTTCGAGGGTCATTTGCCGACGGGCAGTCCCCTCAGCCCGATCCTGGCATATTATAGCTATCACGATATGTGGGCCGAGATCGCGGCGTTCTGCACGGCCAAGGGCTACACGCTGACGGTCTATGTCGATGACGTGTCAATCGGCGTCCAAAAAGGACCCCCTATCGGCGTCCAAAAGGGACCCCCTTCGTCGAGCAGCGTTACGGGTATGACGGGTGCACCGTTCGCGCTGGTTGCGGCGTAGGGCGGGCGTAGCCCGA
>NZ_QQWV01000061.1:0-19886 GCF_003951715.1 Sphingomonas sp. ABOLH
TCTTCAGCAAGATCAAACACTTCAGACGCATCGCAACGCGCTACGACAAACTCGCCCGAAACTATGCTGGCTTCCTCAATCTCGTCGCGGCACTCAAATGTTGCCTCTGAATGTAAACACCGCCTAGAGTACGAGACCTTCTCCAACATATCTGCTTGGCTTAAGCGCGGGCTAGCGCGGCCGGCGGTACAACGCGGCCTTCTCGTCCCGGAGAGACCCGCATGACCGTCATCGCAAGCTATTACTATAACGAGGGGAAGCGCGTAAAAGAGGTCGCGATCGATGAGCGTGTGGCCCATGACAACAGCCGCTCGGGCTTTTGTTGGATCGGGCTGAGTGAGCCGACAGCGGGAGAGCTTCGCTCGTTACAGGAATGCTACGGCCTCCACCCCCTCGCCGTCGACAACGCGATGCACCCGCAATGTCCTCCGAAGCTCGAGGTCTATAACGACGAACTCTATGTCGTTGCCAATACGGCTGAGCTGGACGGAGACCGGATACGCTACGGCAAGACAGCGATCTTCACCGGTCACAACCACCTCATTACGGTCCGGCACGGTACGCCTGGCGCGTTGGGAAATCTTCGCGAGCAGCTTGAAGCGTCACCAGCGCAATTTGGCAAAGGCGTCGACTACGTCCTGCACGCGATCCTGCATCGGATCGTCGATCAGTACCTGCCGATCTTCGAGATGATCGAGGACGATGTTCTAGCTATGGAACGTCGATCACTCGACGACTTTCTCGGCCGTGAAGAAGTCGCTCGTATTTTCGGCCTGAGGTGTGAGCTGACGAGGTTCCAGCGCATGTTGGGAGCGATGGCCGAGCTTGTGCGCAAGCTCGTGCGGGGACACTTCCCCTGCATAAGTGCCGAGGTTCGACCGTATTTCAACGATGTCGCAGACCACGTTTCGCGTGTGCAGGCAATGGTAGATGGCCTCCTGCAGGTTCTATCCACCGTCTTCGAATTCAGCAGCCTCCTGGAGGCGCAACGGATCGGGGTCATCACCCGGCAACTCGCCGCCTGGGCAGCGATCCTCGCCGTCCCCACGGCGATCGCCGGCATCTATGGCATGAACTTCAAACACATGCCGGAACTGGACACGGCCTATGGCTACTTCGTCGTGCTCGGAGTCATGACGTTGATCTGCCTCCTCCTCTTCATGCGCTTCAAGCAAGTGAAATGGCTTTAGGTATGGCGGCCGGCGCCTCACGCGAGCGCGGCCACTGCGCAGACCCCGCTGAGACCGCTCGGACTAGACGAGAAACAGAGGTGCATCCATGACAAGCCAAGTGACAAACGTCCTAGAGGCCGTGCAGACCTTCGTCGCGAACGGCTATGATCGCGAATATCGCGTGAAGGACGGGCGCCTGTTCGATCTAGAGCTGGGATCGACGCTAGATGCCTGCGCCGTTCAGGTGGATGCCGCTTTGCGGCTGGAAAGTGGCGACGATGCTGAAGACGCCTCGAACATCTACGCGATCACCGATCCCGTAACCCAACACAAAGGGTTGCTGATCGATGCTTTCGACATTTTCGACGAGACATGTCACCGTGATCTTGTCGAGCGTCTGCTTGAGCGCCGCGAAACGACGCCGGCAGGTGATGAAAGTGTTCCGAGCAAGCACGGCCTGCGGAAGGTGTACAAAGCCGAGTTCGACACCGATCCCGAGCGTTACGTCCTGCGCGAAAGCTTTCCGGACTTTCCGGCCTGTCCATTTGGCGGGGCCTTCAGTATCCTCGGCTTCGACACTGCAGAACAGACCTACGTCTGGTTGGTCACGAGTATCATTCGCGACCCGCGGCTTATCCGCATCCCGTATCAAGGCGAAGGCGTCATTACCGACGAATAGCACGGGTGGCATGCGGCGTTCCCCCGAACCGGTGGTTTCGCGTCTGGTGCATGTAAACGAACTTCAGCGAGGTGAATATGGATTGGGATAAAGATCACGTTCGAGAGACGATGCTTTCGCTTGAAACGGCCGCCTTGCACAGTGCTCGCGAGAACTACCTGGATTACGTCGCTACCGCCCGTTTGGATCGGAGCGAGACCATCGAGAACGACGAACAGGCGCAGGCCGAAGTCGCGAGCGACCTTGCAGAGGCGCTTGATGACACGCTCGATGATTATGCCGACAAGCTCGACAAGCTGAGGACGATCGACTTCGGACCGAAATCCGCTGTCACAGAAGGCGCGCTGGTCAGACTGTCGGGGCGCTACTTCGTGATCGCCGTCTCAACCAGCAAATTCGTGTGCCACGGTCAGGAGCTTATGGGAATCTCCACGACGGCGCCGATCTATGAAGCCATTGAGGGCGCTCGACCCGGAGAGACGGTGGAATTCAAGGGCCGGAGCCTTTTGGTGGAGGAGGTCGCGTAGCATGTCGTCCGGGCATCTTTAGCTCGTACCGCGGTCATCCCTGTCATTCGCTTGTACCATAGCGTCGAGCGAACCCGTGATCATCGGTGTGCTCGGGCAGCGTGCAGCCTTCGCTGCGACGGTATGGACAGGGCATCTGCTGACGATGGCCAGCGCCGAGAGGATCGTCAGCAGCGCTGCAGCGAACAGGAAGAGGCCCCCAGGACCCGCGAGGTTCATCGCGGCTCCACCGATCAAAGGTCCCACCGCAGTCCCCACACCGTTGATGAGCAGAAGACCGCGCGCTGTGCCTAGCAGCCGTCCAGCCGGGAGATCGTCGTTCGCGATGGCCACGCACAACGAGTAAATCGGAATGCCGAACCCGCCGAACAGCGCGCCTGCGACGAGTAGCAGGGACAGGGGAGCTTCGGTCGCCAGCGCTACGCCAGCCGCCGCTGCCGCAGATGCTAGGGCGGCGCCGGCAACGATCAGATTTCGCGGCACCCGGTCAGAAAGCCAGCCGAGCGGCCATTGCAATGCGAGGGTTCCCCCCAGGACGCTGGCCATGAAGGCGGAGATGCCGCCGATGTCGAGCCCGATCCTTTGGGCGAAGCTCGGACCCAGCCCCCAAAATCCTCCGATGGCCAGGCCGGCCAGGAACACTCCGACCGTTGCTAGAGGAGAGACTGACAGGAGATCCCGAAATGCGACTGGTTCTTGTGTGACCTCACCTGGCGGATGGCTGGGCAGAAGTGTGATCGGAACGACGGCGGCCGAGATCAGGATGGACACGATCAGGAACAGCGTCAGCCCTGCTGGGGTAGCTACGTTCAGCAGCGTTTGCCCGAGGGCCCACGAGCCCATGGACGCCACGCCGAAGATCGAAAGGAGCTGCCCGCGCGTCGACGGCACCGCGTGTGCGTTAAGCCAGCTTTCGGTCGCGAGGATCATGCCGGCGTAAGCGATGCCGGTGACCATGCGCAGGGGCATCCATGCCCACTGTTCCACCACCATGGCGTGGAGAAGAGCAGTGATCGATGCGACGGCCGCGAACCCGGCAAACGTCCTTACGTGGCCAACGGTTACGATGATGCGCGGCAGCACTAGCGCACCGATGGTGAAGCCCGAGAAGTAGGCGGACATCATCGCGCCGATGGCGCCGCTGGAGAACTCCTCCTGTCCAGCTCGGACGATCAGCAGGGTGCCCAGCAAGCCGTTGCCCAGCATGAGGAAGGCGACGCTCACAAGCAGAGCCGCCACTGGCGCAAGAACGAGACCGCGCGTGCAAGCGGCCCTGAGCGATTTCATCGTAGAAACCATGAACTGCCCCGACCCACTCTTCTCTTCTCTGCCAAGCAGCAAGTGTGCTGAAGATCGCCGCAGCGAGCTTGCGACATCGTTTCCTTTCGCGCCTCATGAGCCCGTCGCGGTTCGTTGATATTCAGCGGCGGTGATAAAGCGGTTGAAAGACTCGCACCAAATCACGACGGTGCTGAATGCGGCGACGTCGATGTCGGGCGAGACGGAGACGATGAAGCCATCGAAGTTTTTCACGTCACCGACACGGCGGGACATGTGCTTGATCGCGAGAAACTCGTCTTTGGTACGTACGAAGCGCGGGGCGAGGTACAGCTTGTAATCGGGGCCAGGGGACAGGCGGCCGATATGCGCTATCCGGTCGCGTGACACCTTCACACTGCCTTCGCCCCAATGAACGAAGTCGCTGCCCTCCAAACTGCGGTCAAATTGCCCAGTGTAGAGGGCCTGGTTCACTGCCGATGCTAAGGCGGCTGCATCTGGCGCGGACGGTGCCGTCAGGATCGGCAGAGCGTAAATTCCGGCAGCAAACCCGGCTGCCAGCATCGCGACGTGGGTAGTGGCAAGGATGAGCCAGCGGCGCATCGATCAAGTTTGATCCAGATGTGCCGCCACCTTGTCCGCGTCGAGATGAAAGTCCGAGAATACTACCGTTCCGCGGGCGTCGATCACGCTGAACCAGGGCGTGCCACGTGTGTGGTAATCCTCCATGAAGGTCGGGAGATGCGCGCCCGCCATCAGCGGGTCATGACCGAATGGCACGGGAAGCTCATACTTCAACTGGTTTGGTCGCAGCTTTTCGAATGTGTTCTCCTGCTCTCCCTCAAACACTGTTTGGATCACCGCGAAGCCGACGCCTCGGTTCGCCAAGCCGGCATGGAGCCGCTGTAGCGTGGGAAAGCCGTGCAGATGGCAGCCGCGGCACCAATGCTGAAACGCGAAGAGAATCTTCGGTCCTGGCCCAAGATCGGAGAGCGTGACGGGAGTGTCGAGCTGCTTTCCGTCGGCTCCAATCCATTCTCTGACGCGCAGTTCAGGAGCAAATTGTTCGACGTCGGCCATGGCGAGTTTCCTTGTTCTCCGAAGTGCCCGTCAGAACCTGGAGGGTAACCACGACCGGCCCTCGGCCGGATTTATGGCGAACTATCTCCGCTTCTGATCTGGAGAACTTGGTGCTTTGTTTCTTCGGGTATCAACCTCAAGCCGGGCCGTGGCACTATGAAGCTTGCGCCTGCGCCTTTCCAATAGCTGTAGAACATAGTTTCCATGCCTGCGGGGCCGTGACCGGTGATCTGAGTTTTGCCTCACTACATAGTGGGGATGACAATGACTGGTGTTTCGCATCGCGACCATCGCGAGCTTGGGGACGTCCCCTGGCTACGCGGCTACGACCACGGCATGGCGCTGGCCTCCGCTCAAGGCAAACCGGTGCTGCTGCTGTTTCAGGAAGTGCCGGGTTGCTCGACGTGCGTGCACTTCGGGCAGGACGTTCTGACGCATCCGCTGATGGTGGAGCTGATCACCGACCGGTTCGTGCCGGTGGCGATCTTCAACAACCATCCTGGAGCGGATGCCGAGATCTTGCGCCTCTATGGTGAGCGATCCTGGAACAATCCGGTCATGCGGTTTCTCCGACCCGATGGCGCCGAGCTGCTGCCGCGCTTGGCCGATCGCTACGATCCGCTCGGGTTGCATGAAAAGCTCAGTACCGCTCTGCAGATGCTCGACGGCGATGTTCCCTCGTACTTCCGTCTTCTAGGGCGCGACTTGCTGATCGAGAGTGGCCTAAACGGAAACGCCGTCTACATGACACCCTGTTTCTGGTCCGGGGAGACGAGCCTTGCACAGCATCCGGCGGTGATTACGACCGATGCGGGCTGGGTGGACGGCGAGGAAGCGGTGCAGGTTCAATTCGATCCGAAGGCGGTCACGCGGGCCGACCTAAACGCTTATGCCCGTGAAGAAGGCTTCGCACCGGCAGCGCCCGGCGGCTTCAGCTTGGATCGGGAGCCTCAATTCTACCTGCGTAAGAACGGCGTCCGCCATCTGCCGTTGACGGCGGCGCAGCGAACGCAAATCAACCTGGCGCTGCCTTACCGCAAATCCGTCCCCGAGTTGCTCAGCCCGTCGCAGTCCGTCTGGCTCGCAAACCCGCTTTTGCAGCGAGTGAGCAACGGAGAGACCTACCGCGAAGATATTCGCCATAGCTGGCCGGTGTTGAGGGCGCAGCTTGGTTCGGCTCGCGAAACCGATTGATACCGGAAGGTCTCGTCGAAACTCAGGCTTGCGGTAGAGTCGGTGATCACGCTGCAATCGATGCCTTCGAGGCTATCGAAACTATAGTGACAGGGTATTGGGAAAGAGCGTTGCTCTAACGGTATAGTCCAAACGTACTCGTCACATTTCCCGGCGAGCGATGTCTGCGTAATTCTGACAGAGCGTCAGGTAACGAGTTTTCTGAAAATCCGTTTTCGAACGGGTTCGCGTGCGAAAGTCCCTTGTCGCAGGAGTGTGAGCGGAAAACGAGGCCCGTGCTGTCGCGACGAGAAGGAGAGTCCGATGGTCACAAGAGGTTTTACCGGACGCGGATCGGGCGGCGATCAGTCCGGCCGTATCCCCCCTGGCCAGCATCTCGTCGACAACTTCCCGGTTCTCACAGCGGGACCGACGCCAAACATCGATACCTCGAAGTGGAACTTCACGGTCAAGGTCGGACCGAAGCCAGCGAAGGTCTGGAACTGGAGCCAGTTCAACGCTCTGCCCCAGACCAAGGTGAAGAAGGACATCCATTGCGTCACTTCGTGGTCCAAGCTGGACACGGCCTGGGAGGGCGTGCTGATCGAGGACATCCTGGCCGATGCCGGACTCGATCGCCCGACCGATTTCGTGCTGGTGCATTCCTACGATGGCTATTCGACGAACGTTCCGCTGGCGGATCTGCTGTCCGATAAGGCGATGGTCGCGCTCAAATATGCGGGGCAGCCACTTCCGCGTGATCACGGTGGCCCAGCTCGGCTGCTCGTTCCGCACCTTTATTTCTGGAAGTCGGCCAAATGGGTGAAGGCGCTACAATTCACGACGCGCGATGAAGCCGGTTTCTGGGAGCTGCGCGGCTACCACATCTACGGCGATCCTTGGCGCGAGCAGCGGTACACGCATGATTGAGGGCGCTGTGCAGGCTGCTCGGTGGCAGAAATCCGTTGTTGAGAAAATCGTTCAGCAAACGCCGGCCATCAAGAGCTTCTTCCTCCGGTTGGGTGACCCGTTCACTCATGTGGCGGGCCAACACGTCGATGTGCGATTGACCGCCCCTGACGGCTACATGGCGATGCGCAGTTATTCGATCGCCTCACCACCCGATGGATCGGGCATCGTTGAGCTCGCCATCGAACGCCTTTCGGACGGGGAGGTCTCCCCCTTTTTTCACGACGTAGCAGCGGTCGGTGACGAGATCGAACTTCGCGGTCCGCTAGGCGGACATTTCCTCTGGCCGGAGGGCGCAGCGGAGCCTGTGTTCTTGATCGGTGCAGGCTCGGGCCTTGTGCCGCTGATGGCGATGATACGACAGCGCCGCATAAAGGCGCAGAATGTGCCGACGGCACTGCTCCTATCGGCGCGCACCGCTCGCGACGTCCTGTACGCCAAAGAGCTCCAAGCCATCGAGTTCGATGACCCCAGCTTCGTGCTGTCCCTGGCGATCACGCGTGAAGCACCGTCGCGTGAAACCGACTTCGCGCGACGGATCGATGGCGCAATGGTGCAAGAGGTCATCGCTCGGCTTCCCAGCACGCCTGCGCACGTCTTCGTCTGCGGTTCGAATGGCTTCGTGAACATCGCAACGGACGGCGCGCTGCTCGCCGGCCTGGCCGCCGCTACAATCAAGACCGAGCGCTACGGTGGCTAACGGCGCAGATCCAGAGTCCGGGGAGACTATCATGAGCCGTTTCGCCAAACCCGTCTTCTTGGCTGCCGGTCTTCGTACCCCCTTCGGTCGCGGGGGCGGGGCGCTGGCCGCTTACGACGCAGTCTCGCTGTCTGTCCCGGTGGTACAGGCGATGGCGCAGCATGCCGAGCCCGACTTCGTCGTCTGGGGGACCGTGATACCGAACTTGGGTTGGAGCAACATTGCCCGCGAGGTCTGGCTCGATGCCAAGCTTAACCCGAGTGTGCCGGCATTCTCGGTCGTTCTCGCTTGCTCGACCAGCATGACTGCGACCTTCGCCGCTGCAGGCATGCTCGGCGGCGGAGCAGACCTGTCGCTAGTCGGCGGGGCCGAGGTCATGAGCCGACCCTCGCTTGCCCTGACGGCCGAAGCGTCCAAGCGGCTTACGGACCTCTTCGCGAAGGATGCAGGTGCCGCGCTGGCCGCGCTGCAGTCGCTCACCGTGCGGGACTACGTCCTGCCAACGAAGGGTTGGGCCAATCGCATCACCGGCCGTACAATGGGCGACCACATGGAGGAAACTGCCAAGGCTTGGAACATCTCGCGCGCGGCGCAGGACGATTGGGCGCTCAAGAGCCACCAGCGTGCAGTCGCTGGCTGGAGTAGCGGCTTTTTTGACGATCTCGTGGTCCCGCTTCCTGAGCTGACGCACGACGCCAATCCGCGGGCCGATACGTCGATCGAGCGGCTCGCCGCGCTGAAGCCAGCCTTCGACCGGGATAGCGGGCTGGGAAGCATTACGGCCGGCAACAGCTCACCGATTACCGATGGCGCGGCTGGTTGCTGGGTCGCCAACGAAGCCGGCATTGCCAGACTGCCGACTGATACCCCGCACGTCCGGCTGGTCGATTACGAGATGTCGGCCGTCGATCTCCACACAGAGGGACTGCTGATGGCGCCGTCCTATGGCATCCCTCGCCTCCTCTCACGGCACCGGCTCGGCTTCTCCGACATCGCTCTGTGGGAAATCCACGAGGCCTTTGCAGCACAGGTGCTGGCGAATGTCGCGGCCATCACCGATCCCGATTGGGTGCGCGCAAAGGCGGGTGTCGAGGCGGACATGGGTCCGTTCGATTGGGAGCGGGTCAATCCCATGGGTGGCTCAGTGGCGATCGGGCATCCGTTCGGCGCCACCGGTGCCCGCGACCTCAGCCAGGCGGTGAAAGAACTGTGGGCGCTACCGATCGGATCACGCGCGATCGTTAGCATCTGCGCCGACGGTGGCCAGGGCACTGTCGCTCTTCTCGAACGCGTTTGAAGGGAGAGCTGAGAGGTGAAGGCTATTCGTTTTCATGAGTTCGGCGCGCCGAGCGTGCTTCGATACGAGGACGCTCCAAAGCCGGAGGTGAAGCCGGGTGAGGTGCTGGTCCGCGTGTCGGCGGCCGGGATCAACCCGCCCGATTGGTATCTTCGGGAAGGGTATGCAGAGCTGCCGCCCGAATGGCGGCCGGAGGTCGCGTTTCCGGCGATTCCCGGGTCCGATGTGTCGGGCGTCGTCGAAGCTGTTGCCGATGACGTGCAGGATTTCGCGCCGGGTGACGAAGTCTTCGGGATGATCCGCTTCCCAAGCTACGGCGACAGCCTCGGATATGCCGAGTACGTGTCCGCGCCATCATCCGATCTCGCCCTCAAACCGAACACGATCGATCACGTTCACGCCGCAGCCACTCCGATGTCGGGCCTGACCGCGTGGCAGTTCCTGATCGACCTGGGTCACTACGAACCTAATCGCCTGCAGCCAGATAGGCACCGGCCAGTCCCGCTCGCGGGCAAACGGGTCCTTATCAACGGCGCTGCGGGCGGGGTAGGTCACCTTGCAGTTCAGCTCGCCAAGCAGCGAGGTGCGAGAGTAATCGCCGTCGCATCCTCTCGCCACGCAAACTTCCTGGTTGATCTCGGCGCTGACCAGTTCATCGATTATACGAAGACGGCGGCAGAGGATGTCGTGCGAGACGTCGATCTGGTGATCGATGCTGTTGGAGGCCCTGCGGCAGACCGCTTCCTTCGCACGCTCCGCAGCGGCGGCGCTTTGTTTCCAATTTTTCCGTTAGGCTTCGCCGGCCACGACGAAGCAGCCCGCCTCGGCGTGACCGTGTCGGCAACACAGGTGAGATCGAACGGCGCGCAGCTCGCGGAGCTCGGACGGTTGCTTGAAAGTGGGGCGGTCCGCGTCGCAGTGGACAGCACCTATCCGCTATCGCAAGCGGCTGTGGCGCATGAGCGCGCTGCGGCCGGGCACATCCAGGGAAAAATCGTGCTCACGGTCGATGGCGCCGAGCCCCATCCTCATCGAGCAACTTCTGCGTCTCAAACGACGTGGCCGCCGCGTCTGACGGGACACTGAAGTGACGGCGCTAGCTCAAGCCCTTGCTTCAGACCGCCAGGAGCTCTGCGCTATGTCAATGCGTGCTTGCGTCAGCGGAGCGACGCGGGGGGGGCTTCGCTCTCCGAAGCGATGCGCGGTATCGTCTCGCAGTTTCGCGCCCTCAAAAAGCAGCTTTTGCTGGGAGGAGACCAGTGGGACTGAGCGCTGACACGACCGAGATGAGCGCGATGTCGCGCCACAAGGCACTTGCGGATCTGATGGTCCTCGACACTCCCGCCGAGCAAGCGTTCGACGACCTTGTCTTTGTTGCGGCCAAAGCTTGCGGTGTGCCGATCGCGATGATCAACCTTCTCGATGTTGATCGACAGTGGTTCAAAGCTAGATACGGCCTAGATGTCCAGGAAACGGAGATCGAGCAATCTATCTGCCGGATCGAGATCGATCGTGGAGAGATGCTGGAGATAGCGGACCTGACCGCCGATCGGCGCACGGATCACAATCCGCTTGTCACAGGTGCCCGGCACTTCCGTGCATATGCCGGCGCGCCCCTCGTCCTTCGTTCCGGGGCCATTGTCGGTAGACTGTGCGTCATCGACACCGCGCCTCGGCCGGAAGGGCTGAGCGAATTGGAGAGGTCGATGCTGCGGGCTCTCGCCCGTCTTGCTAGCGAGAATCTCGAACTTCGTCGCATCGCCAAGGTCAGCGAGCGTCAGACAGAGTTGCAGGTCGCGTTGGTCGAGATCGGCGAGATCATTCGCAACAGCGACGATGCCGGCCAGATGGCTTTGGCGACCGCTGCGGTTGTGGGACGGGCGCTGACTGCCGACCGCGCCGGACTGGGGTTGGTCGATGACGATGAGGAGGTGCTTGACGTCGAACGTGACTGGACTGCTCCCGGTGTCCTCAGCGTCGCCGGCCGGCACGCGCTCGACGAGTCTCACGGCTTGCAAGCTCCTCTCTCCAGCGGAGATCCACTTGTCGTATTCGATTCCCTGGCCGACGAACGGACATTGCCGAACCTAGCGCTCGCCATGCGCAACGGGGTACGTGCGCTTGTCGACGTGCCGGTGCGGGACCCGGGCCGGACGACCGCCCTGTTCTTCGTTCATTCGGCACGGCCTAGATATTGGCTAGCAGAGGAGATCGCATTTCTCCGCAGCGTCGCCGATCGGCTCGAGGCGGGCGTGGCGCGCCATCGATCTGAGGAGCAGCAGCGCATCGTAAACGGTGAGATCGCACACCGGCTTAAGAACACGCTGACTATGGTTCAGGCAATTGCGAGCCAGACGCTGCGATCAGCGACCGACCGTGAGTCCGTCTATGCTTTCGAACGCCGCCTGATGGCATTGAGCGCCGCGCACGACGCCCTGCTTCAGAATAGCTGGGCGCAGGCTGACCTCGCATCCATCGCGACAAATGCCATCGAGGCGATCGGCTTCATGGATCGCGTCAGTATGAACGGCCCATCGGTTGCGCTTGGAGCACAGGCAGCGCTGTCTCTCTCATTAATCTTGCACGAGCTCCTGACAAACGCCTGCAAGTACGGGGCGCTCAAGGGCGACAGTGGAAAAGTATCGCTGACATGGGAAATCAAGAGCGATGGTGATGATGCTGGCCTCATGATCAAGTGGCGCGAACGGGGTGGACCTCTCGTCATCCCACCGGCGCGCCGCGGCTTCGGCTCCAAGCTCATCAGCATCGGTCTAGTCGGGACTGGTGGTGTGGATATTCGTTACGATCCGGAGGGGTTTGAGGCCGACTTGCGAGCGCCGATCCGCCATCTGGGAAAGGGCTGACGTAGGAATGCGCATGATCATAAGGCCCGTAATTCTCGTCGTGGAAGACGAGCCAATCGTCCGGCTGTTCGCTTCGGACATAATCGAGGAGGCTGGTTTCGAAGTGCTTCAGGCAGCCGACGCCACCGACGCGATCAGCACCTTGGAAGAACGCTCAGATGTTCGCGTCGTCTTTACGGACGTGGATATGCCCGGCGGGATGGATGGCATCATGCTGGCGATCTGCATTCGCGAGCGCTGGCCCGACATCCAGGTTATCATCACGTCAGGACGACCTTGGCCGCAGGAAGCCAAGCTGCCGAAAAACATGGTCTTTTTCCCAAAGCCGTATCGTCAGGACCGGGTGTTGGAGACGGTCCGGAAGATGGCGGCATGATAATTGGTGCCTGCGCATTTTGCATCCACGCCGCCAAGCGTCTGAGCACCATTAGGGACCGAGCCTCTCACGACCCTGAGCCCAGGCTATTTTCATGGTCGAGGAGGAATCACCGGTGCTGCTGCTAATCCTTTCTTACCTCGCCGGGGCGCTGACTATCATCAGCCCTTGCATCCTGCCGGTGCTCCCGTTCGTGTTCGCGCGAGCGGGTCAACCGTTCATGCGCAGTGGTCTGCCGCTCCTATTGGGGATGGCGGTGACGTTCGCCGGAGTGGCGACGCTGGCGGCAGTCGGCGGCAGCTGGGCCGTACAGACGAACAGCCTCGGGAGAGCGGTGGCGCTGCTGATACTGGGGGTGTTCGGGTTGCTGCTCGCGTTCCCGGCGCTTGCCGATCGAGCCACCAGACCGATCGTCAGGCTCGGCGCCCGGCTCACGGAAGCCGCCGGACCAGAGCGGACTGGTGCCAGCTTCTGGGCATCACTGCTCCTCGGGGTTGCCACCGGTCTTCTTTGGGCACCGTGCGCCGGACCGATACTGGGATTGGTACTGACCGGAGCCGCTTTGAACGGCGCCACTATCGGCACTTCGCTGCTGCTGCTGGCTTATGCCGCTGGCGCGGCAACATCGCTCGCGCTGGCGCTGCTCATCGGCGGACGCGTGTTCGCGGCGATGAAACGGTCGATCCGTGTGGGAAATTGGTTCCGCCGCTCTCTGGGCGCGCTGGTGCTTCTCGCAGTAGGCGCCATCGCTCTGGGTCTCGACACGGGCTTGCTGACCAAGCTGTCGCTCGCCGGAACGTCCACCGTCGAACAAAGACTCCTAGACGGCTTCCGGGTAGACGATCGTTTGGGGCAGACCAGCACTCTTGGGGATGGTCCGCTCGACATCGAAGGGAAATTGCCACCGCTCACCGGCGCAACGAGTTGGCTGAATTCTGCGCCGCTCACGCGCGAGGCGTTGCGCGGCAAGGTCGTCCTGGTCGATTTCTGGACCTACAGCTGCATCAACTGCCTTCGGACGCTGCCCTACGTAAAGGCCTGGGAGCAGAAATATCGGGCGGCCGGGCTCGTCGTGATTGGGGTTCACGCCCCCGAGTTCGCCTTCGAGAAGGATCCTGATAACGTCGCGAAGGCCGTGCGCGACTTAGGCATCACCTACCCCATCGCACTCGATAACAATCACGCGATCTGGCGCGCCTTCGACAACCGCTACTGGCCGGCTCACTACTTCATCGATGGCGGCGGCCGCATCCGATATCATCATTTTGGCGAGGGCAATTACGCCGAATCCGAGAAGGTCATCCAGCGGCTTCTTGCCGAAAATGGCCACGCGGTCGGCGACATGCGGACCGTATCGGTGCGCACTGCGGGATCCTCTGCGGCAGCGAGCTTGAACGATGTACGCTCACCCGAGACGTACCTGGGCTATGTGCGTGGCGAGCGTTTCACGTCACCGGGGGGCGTCGTGCGCGAAACCGCGCACGACTATTTCGCGCCGTCTCAGTTGCCTCTGAACGCCTGGGCGCTTTCCGGACGCTGGCTTGCAGGGTCGGAACATGTCTCATCACAATCCGCCGGGGCCCGCATCGTCTACCGGTTCCATGCCCGCGACGTCCACCTTGTGCTCGGCCCTTCCGCTACGGGCCGACCGGTCCGGTTCCGCGTCACGATCGACGGCAAGCCACCCGCTAGCGATCATGGCTCGGACATCGACGACGCCGGAAACGGCGCGATCGAGGGACAAAGACTCTACCAGCTCGTACGGCAGAAGGGCGCCGTTCGCGAGCGCACATTCGCGATCGAGTTCCTCGATCCCGGCGCTCAGGGCTTTGCCTTCACCTTTGGCTAAGTCTGTTAGGTTTGAGCCGTTGCAATCCATCCCAACTACGAATGATCGGAGACGAGAGCCATGACGCCGAAGATTCTCATCTTTACGACCAACTGGTGCCCCTTTTGCCGGCGCGCAAAAGCACTGTTCACCGAAAAGGGTGTGAAATGGACTGAACACGACATCGAGGATGATCCTGCTCAGCGGCAGGCCATGGAGGAAGCGACAGGACGGAGCACCGTTCCGCAGATCTTCATCAACGGCAAGCACATCGGGGGCTCTGATGACCTCCTGGAGCTCGATGCCAAAGGCGAGCTCGACAAGCTTCTCGCGGGTGAGGTCTCCGCGACCTGATCAATGGTGCCGCTCACCCAATCGATAGAGCGAAGGAGCGCACGATGGTTTCTGCAGTTTGGAACGACGCCACTATCGCCTCGAGCGAGAAAACCGTGATTGTCGACGGCAATCACTACTTTCCGCCCGAAGCCGTCGATCATACTCGGCTCGAGGCAAGCGATCATTCGTCCGTCTGTCCGGTAAAGGGTCGGGCGCGTTATTATCACGTTCGGGTGGGCGAAGAGTGCAACCTGAACGCGGCTTGGGCCTACCCCAACCCGACACCGAGAGCCGAAGCGATCAGAGATCATGTCGCTTTCTGGAAGGGCGTGGAGGTTGCGTAGCAGGCTCCGCGCCGGGGGCCCGCTGATGCCAGCAGCGCTTCACGCTCGCGTCTCCGAACACGTCGGGCGGGCGCTCGACAGGCTGGAGACGTCTGGCGAGCTGCCGACCGGTCTCGCACGGAGCGGCATGACTGTGGAAACGCCGCATGACGCTGCGCACGGCGACCTGTCGACCAACGCTGCGATGGTGATGGGGAAGCGCGCCGGGGTCCCGCAGCGGCAGCTCGCCGAGGCGCTGGCCAGCCGGCTGACGGCGCTCGAGGAAGTGACAAGCGTCGACGTCGCCGGCCCGGGCTTCGTCAATTTGCGGCTGACCGATGACGTGTGGCGGGACGAGCTGGCGGCGATCGCACATGCGGGCGAGCGATATGGCAAATCGGACACTGGTGCCGGCAAGACGGTGAACGTCGAATATGTCTCGGCCAATCCAACCGGCCCGATGCACGTGGGGCATTGCCGCGGAGCAGTCGTCGGGGACGCGCTGGCGAACCTGCTGGTGTTCACCGGGCACCGCGTAACCCGCGAGTACTACGTCAACGATGCCGGCGCACAGGTGGACGTCCTCGGGAGATCCGCCCACCTTCGCTACCTCGAGGCGCTGGGCGAAAGTATCGGCAACATCCCGGAAGGCCTGTATCCGGGCGACTATCTCAAGCCCGTGGGCCAGGCCTTGGCTTCGGACTTCGGCGATCGCTACCGACATGCCCCGCAGGCCGCGTGGCTTCCGATCTTCCGTTCGCACGCCGTGGCAGCGATGATGGAGACGATCCGCGCGGACCTCGCGCTGCTGGGCGTTCGCCATGACCGCTTTGCATCTGAGGCCGAACTGCTCGAAGCGGGACGGCCCGCCGCCGCCGAGGCTTGGCTGCGCGAGCGCGGCCTGATCTATGATGGCGTGCTTGATCCGCCCAAGGGAGAAATCCCAGAGGACTGGCAACCGATCGAGCTGCCGCTGTTCCGCTCGACGCTCTTTGGCGATGATCAGGACCGGCCGATCCGCAAAGCAGATGGAAGCTGGACTTACTTCGGCGTCGACCTCGCCTACCACTTCGAGAAGGCCCGCGACGCCGATGAGATGATCGACGTCTGGGGTGCGGATCATGCCGGCACGGTGAAGCGCATCGTCGCAGCTACCGATGCCCTCACCGAAGGGCGCAAGCGCTTCGACGTCAAGCTGGTGCAGATTGTTCGGCTGCTTCGCGAAGGCGACCCAGTGAAGATGTCGAAGCGTGCAGGCAACTTCGTGACCCTCGCCGATGTGGTGCGAGAGGTCGGCAGGGATGTCGTTCGTTTCACCATGCTCACCCGCAAGGCGGAGGCGCCAATGGACTTCGACTTCGCGAAAGCGGTCGAGGCGTCGCGTGATAATCCGGTCTTTTATGTTCACTATGCGTACGCGCGCATACATTCGCTTTCTCGACGAGCAATCGAGGCTAAGATCGACTTGCGCGTTGAGCCCGACCTTTCCCTCCTAGACGGTCGGGACTTGATCTTAGTGAAGTTGATGGCCCAGTTTCCGCGAGTAGTGGAGGCCGCTGCATCAGCGCGCGAACCGCATCGGATCGCCTTCTTCCTCGCCGATCTGGCGGCGGCTTTCCACGGCCTGTGGAATGCCGGATCCGATGATCCGGCGCGCCGCTTCATCCGCGACGATAACGCGCCGCTCAGCCGCGCACGGCTCTTCCTGGCAGCTGCCGTCGGACAGATCATCCGCAATGGCTTGGCGCTGATGGGCGTCGAGCCGATGCAGCAGATGCCTCGGAACGACGTTGATTTCGGTTAAGCGGATGAATTCGCTGCGCAGCGGTCGGGTAAGCCGGGTGGCTCGCTGGTCCGCGGTTATGCTGCGGATCGGCCCCGTTCCTGCTAGCCGAATGAGGGCTATCTTCGGTTATGCACTCGCCGCCTGAAAAGGAGAAAGCCGCCTTCGACGCAGCGTGGGAACGGCTGCCAAGCGGCTACAGTGAGGGCGTTTTTGACGGCTACCGCTACGGCGTGACCGTTAAGCGATCTGACGACGGTCGGCGAAACAGTCTGTTCGCGAGAGATCTCGCCGCCACCGATATCGTAAGCTTCAACCTGTACCGCCTGGAAAGCGGCGAGACATTACTCAAACCCTGCGAAATGTCCTCAGAGAAGGTAGTGCGGTTCGTGCTCGGCTTTACTCTCGCGGAATAGCCTTGTGTCGAGTTCTGCTTAGCCACTACCATAAGTGTTTCGCTCGCAGCCCCGGTCCCGTCAGGCTATCGAAACTATAGCCGCGAGTCATTGGACTTAGACCGTAGGTGACCTCATTCTGACGGCCTCTACAGCCTAAGGGGAATCGATGTCGGCTCCTACGAAAGCCACCGATCAGGGAGCCTTCTGATGACCGACGCTGCAGCTGCGCAACTTGCAACTCCGACCGACCTTGATGAGGCCGCAACGATGACCGTCGCGGACGCGCTCAAGATTATCCTCGCAAACAGCTATGCAGTCTACCTGAAGACCAAGAACTTCCACTGGCATGTCTCTGGACCCTACTTCAGGGACTATCATCTTCTTTTCGATGAGCAGGCGGCGGAGATCCTGGCCGTCACCGACGCCATCGCCGAGCGCGCCAGAAAGACGGGAAATCGCACACTTACATCGATTGGTGACATCGCGCGTCACCAGACTATCCGGGACAACGATGCCGAGTTCGTGACGCCGCAGGAAATGCTGGCGGAGCTAAGGGCCGACAACCTCCATATGGTGGAAGGGTTTCGGAAGGCGAAGGCAGTCGCGGATGAGGCAAAGGACAACGCCACCTCTGGCTTGGTCGACGCTTGGACCGATGAGGCCGAGCGCCGTGCTTGGTTCCTGTTCGAGGCCAGCCGGCCGAGCTAATGAGCGCCAGCTCGAGGTAGATGATGTTGAAGGTTGGCTTTGGTGGCGGCTGCCATTGGTGCACCGAGGGTGTGTTTCAAGCGTTACGAGGGGTCACGCAGGTCGATCAGGGCTATCTGCAATCCGAGCCGCCGGCGGACACTTGGGCAGAGGGCGTCGTCGTGACGTTCGACCCGTCCACCATCAGCCTGGAAACGCTCGCCGAGGTGCATCTTAGAACGCATTCATCGAGCAGAGCTCGTTCCCCGCGTGGGAAGTACCGCAGCGCAATCTATATCTTTGAGCCGGGACAACGGTTGGAGGCTGAGCGAACGGTGTGCCGGTTCGCGGAAGAAGCCGAAAAGACGATCCACACGCAGGTGGTGCCGTTCGTCGACTTCTTGCCATCGGAGGAGCGCTACCAGAACTACTATCGCAACGATCCCAATCGGCCATTCTGCCGCCGATACATCGATCCGAAACTCGATCTCATCCGCCGCGAATATGCGGAACATGCGCTACCAGGAGGGTGAGCACGTGCGTGCTTCGTCGAGCTGGAATGCAAGGTCGATGAAGCCGCTAAAGCCCGCTGTCGTGTGCGCTGCCGGTTTTCTTCTGCAGGCGGCGCCCATGCGCTCGCGAGTAGATCCCACGCGGACTCGAAGGCTCGCCCGGTTAGCGAGGTGATGTCTCTCGGCAGACAATTTGAAGGTGCGCTCCCTCAGAAAGATCAGATCTGAGACGGCAATGCAAATTCGGAGCGCGCGTTAGGGGAGGAAGACCGATGATGGTCCCGATGATCTCAGTGCTGTCTCCGTCCCGGCTGTGATCGAGGGGGTTAAAGGAACATGCAGGTGACGATCCTCGCGATCATTACGGATGGCACACACTGTGTGAGCCTCCATCAGTCCCATCTTGCAGCCTGGAGCCAACTCATGAGCTTCATCGACGCGAGATGGTCCGAGCGTATGGGATCTACAGCTCCGCCGGGTGATGGCGAGGCGAGAGCGCAGGTATTCTTTCGACACAATGATGACGACCTGTACGCGATCATCGATGCTGACGTCTCGGAACTCCAAGAGGCATTGGGTTCAGCCAGCGACCCCGTCGTTGGTTAGCGCGGCGGCCCGCCAAGCTGTTGCGACCACATCGAACCAAGGGGCGCGCTATGTTCGAATGCCTTATTCTTGGCGACAGCATCGGGCTCGGCACAGCGAAGGCGATCAACAGCCAGTATGCTCCGCGTTGCGACGTTCAAGCGGCCGAAGGGGCGACAGCGGCGCAGATCCTGAGTTGGAGGAGGCCGATCAAGATCTATGGCAGTTGCGTCTTTGCGATTGGCTCAAATGATCCGCCCGGTGCGCCTCTCGCCAGAACTGTGGATCGGCGTGGAAAAAGGACCCCGGTAGCGGGGTGATCGGCGTCGAAAAGGGACCCCTCATCCCGGTGGTCTAGGCTGTTCGCTTGGCGGTGTGTCAGGCGGCGAGATCGGGATGCTGGTATTGGAGACGGTGTTGAGGATCCGGCGCGAGCACGCGTCGGGGAAAGCCATCAAGGCGATAATGCGCGACCTGCATCTGTCACGTGGGGTGGTGCGCAAGGCGATCCGGTCGCCGGAGGCGGACATGGGCTACCGACGCGAGGTTCAGCCGCTGCCGAAGATCGGACCATTCCAGGTGCGACTGGATGCGCTGTTGGAGGAAGACGAGGCACGGCCGCGGCGCGAGAAGCTGCGCATCACGCGTATCCACGACCTGCTGCTCCGCGAGGGGTTTGACGGCTCGTATGATGCGGTGCGTCGCTATGCGGCCCGCTGGCGGCAGGCGCGGCGTCGCGACGTGATGGATGCGCCGGCGTTCATCCCGCTGCTGTTCCGGCCGGGCGAGGCCTATCAGTTCGACTGGAGCCATGAGGACGTCGAGATCGCGGGCAAGCCGATGCGCGTGAAGGTCGCGCATGTGCGGCTGTGCGCGTCGCGAGTGATATACGTGCGAGCCTATCCCCGCGAGACGCAGGAGATGCTGTTCGACGCGCATGCGCGGGCGTTCGCTTTTTTCGGGGGCGTGCCAACGCGCGGCATCTACGACAACATGAAGACCGCGGTGACGAGCGTGTTCACCGGCAAGGAGCGGGTCTTCAACCGGCGGTTCCTGGTCATGGCCAACCACTACATGGTCGAACCGACGGCATGTTCGCCGGCAGCCGGTTGGGAGAAGGGTCAGGTCGAGAACCAGGTGCAGACGGCACGTGGCCGGTTCTTCCAACCACGCCTGCGCTTTGCCAGCATTGAGGGGTGACTACACGAAAGTGACGTATCTGCACGCTAAGGGCGAACAAATCCGGTACGATGCCAGCAGATGCTATTCGCAGGCTTTCCTGCCCCTTTTATGTGGTGCCGCCCTACGGGCGCCGATAT
>NZ_QQWV01000062.1:0-16638 GCF_003951715.1 Sphingomonas sp. ABOLH
CGGAGGAATTGTACGCCCTCTTCGGCACCGGCTATCTCGGCTACACAGCGGCCAGGGCCTGGGGGAAGGCGAAAGGCGCCGAACGCTAAAGATCCTCGCCATTCCATGGGGAGGGGGACCGTCGCCGTAGGTGATGGTGGAGGGGGCTCGCCCCGCAACGCAACGGTTCCGTAGGCGGATACCCCCCTCCACCATGCTGCGCATGGTCCCCCTCCCCGCGGATCGGGGAGGACCTTTTACTTGCAGCTGAGCTTCACGTCCGCCGTGGTGCCGAGCGCGACGCGTGCCACGCTGACCGTCATCGTGCCGTCGGTGGTCAGCACGAACGGCGTGTCGACCTTGCCCATGTTCACATTGCCGCCGAAGCATTTGAGCGGCACGCCCAGCGTCTTCCACTGGCCGGTGCCCAGCGGTTCGAGCCGGCCGAGCGCCACCTGCCCGCTACCCGGACCGCTGCGCAGCGACAGGGTGACCGGCCTGGTCGGGGCGGCATCGACCCGCATCGTCGCGGTCAGCATCACGTCGCCATTGGTCTGGCGCGTCAGGTCGACCGGCGACTGGGTGCTGAGCAGGATCTGCGCCGGGCCGCTGCCATCGACGACGAAGCGGCGCGCGCCTTCCTGAACACCATGGTCGGTCGCGGTGACCTTCACGCGGCCGGCGCCCGACTGTGCCGGGACCGTCGTGATGCGGGTATTGCCGCCGGTGCCGGCGCCGCCGACCTCCAGCGACCATGCGGTCGCGGGCAGGCCCTTGTCCATGAACACGTCGCCGGCATCGGCTTCGGCCACCTTGGCGTCCTCCGACAGGGTCGGCACGACCGTCCTGCTGGCGCCGGTCAGGCCATAGCCCAGCGGAAACTGGGTCGGACCGGTGGCATCCGCCGTCGCCGGCCACGGGAAGGACAAGGTGCCGGTGAAGTCGCGCTTCGCCTTGCCACTGCGGTCCTTGAGCAGCACATCGGCGACCCCAGCCCCTTCCGATCCGGGCAGCCACGCGACGACGAACGCATCGGCGGCGTTGATCGCGGCGTTCACGAACAGCGGGCGACCGGTCAGCATGACGGCGACGACGGGAATGCCCTGCGCCTTCAGCTTCTTCATGGTTTCAATGGGTTGGCGCAGTTCGGGGCGCAGCTGCAGCGTCTTGATGTCACCCTGGAACTCGGCATAGGGCGTTTCGCCGAACACGACGATCGCCGCATCGGGCTTGGCGCCGGTGAAGCTGCCATCGGGCGACAGCATGGCCGAACCGCCCGCCGCCTTGGCCGCGGCGTCGATCCCCTGGTAGATCGAGGTCGCGCCGGGGAAATATTTCGGATCGATCCCCGTCCCCTGCCACGTCAGCGTCCAGCCGCCCGACTGGCGCGCGACGTCGTCGGCCCCGTCACCGGCGACCAGCACCCGAGCCCCGGCCTTGATCGGCAGCAGCGAACCGTTGTTCTTGAGCAGCACCAGCGACTTGGCCACCGCTTCGCGCGCGATCGCGCGGTGCTCAGGGCTGCCGAGCAGGTCGAACTTGCCCGACAGCGGGCGCGACGACGGCTTGCCCGCGTCGAACAGACCGGCGCGCAGCTTAACGCGCAGGATGTTGGATACGGCGTCGTCGAGGCGTGCCATCGGGACTTCGCCCGACTTCACTTGGGCGACCAGGTTTTCCCAGATCGGCTTCCAGCTGTCGGGCGCCATGTACATGTCGAGACCGGCGTTGATCGCACGCGGGCACGACGCGTTGGTGCAGCCCGCCACCTGGCCATGCGCGTTCCAGTCGCTGACGATGAAACCGCCAAAGCCCATGCGCTTTTTCAGCACATCGGTCATCAGGCCCTTGTGACCGGTAATCTTTTCACCGTTCCAGCTCGAAAAGCTGGCCATGACCGTCTGCACCCCGGCGTTGATCGCCGAGACATAGGGCGTGCCGTGAATGTCGCGCAGCTGGGTTTCGGAAATCTTCGCGTCGCCCTGATCCTGACCGCCAAAGGTGCCGCCGTCCGCCAGGAAATGCTTGGTCGAGGCGAGGACGTAGGGACCCTTCAACTGGTTGGTCGATCCCGGCGCGCCCTGCAGCCCTTCGATGAACTGGGTGACGTAGCTGGCGACGAGCTTCGGATCGGACGAATAGCCTTCGTAGGCGCGGCCCCAGCGCAGGTCCTGCGGCACGGTGATCGTCGGCGCAAAGGTCCATTCGATGCCGGTCGCGCGGATTTCGGCGGCGGTCGCCTGCGCGATCTTCCGCATCAGCGCCGGATCGTGCATCGCACCCAGCCCGACATTGTGCGGGAACAGCGTCGCACCGACGATATTGCTGTGGCCATGCACCGCGTCGGTGCCCCAGATCACGGGCACGCCGACGCCGCCGCCGCTCTTGTCGACCGACGCTTCGTAGAAACGGTCGGCGAGCTTCAGCCATTCGGAAGCGGGCGCGAATTCGTCGTTGTTCGGCGCGGAATTGCCGCCGTTCAGGACCGAGCCGAGGTGATAGCGCTTGACGTCTTCCGGCGTCAGGCTGGCGATGTCGCCCTGCACGACCTGCCCGACCTTTTCCTCCAGCGTCATCCGCTTGAGCAGGTCGGCGATGCGCGCCTCGATCGCAGGGTCGGCCTTGTACGGCCAGTTCGCCCGCGGCCAGAGTTCGGGATGGACGGTCGCCGCCGGCGCCGGCGCCGGCACGGTCTGTGCCGCGGCGGGCAGTGCGCCCAGGCACAGGGCGGTGCCCAGCAGATACGTCGTAACCGGTTTCATGACATCGCTCTCCCCGACGTGCGCGCGAACCGCACATTCCTCTTGCCCACCCGTTCGGCAATTCCGACAGCGTTGTCAACGATCATTGCGCGGTTTTCGATAGTGAGTTTCGGATTGAACCGCGGGTCCGGCTGGTCCACGCTGTTGTCCGACAAACCGGCGGCCCGACCGTCGTACAGGGAGAATTCGGTGTTGCCCCCCATCCATGCGGTTGCCGGTCGGTGACGATCGAGCGCGCGCCCATCCGCCTGTCGGGAACCAATCTCGAACGTGCGGCGGACCATAACCAGCGGGTGACGCTGCACGCGATCCGGGTGTCGGGGTCGCTGACCCGGATCGACCTGGCCAATATCACCGGGCTGACCCCGCCGGCGATCGCCAACATCACCCGGCGGCTGCTGAGCGAAGGGCTGGTGCTGGAGGCCGGGCAGCGGCGCGGCGGGCGCGGGCAGCCGCCGACCAAGCTGGTGGTCAATCCCGCCGCCTGCTTCGCGATCGGCGTCAATATCGACCGCGACCATGTGACGATCGTGCTGGTCGATTTCGCGGGACAGACGCTGGCGCGCGCATCGCAGGAAGTCGAGTTTCCGATGCCCGACGACGTCGCCGCCTTCTATCAATCGGCGATCGACCCGCTGATCGCCGAGGCGGGGGTGGACCGCCAGCGCATCGTCGGCATCGGCGTCGCGCGGCCCGACGATCTGGGCACCGTCGACCTGCCCGGCCGCCCGGACAATTATACCGTCTGGGAAGGCGTCGACATGGCCGAGCTGTTCGCAGCACCACTCGACCTGCCGGTCTTTGTCGAGAACGACGCCGCCGCCGCCGCGATGGGCGAATTACAGCTGGGACATGGCCAGCATCAGGCGAGCTTCTTCTATGTCCTGATCTCCTCGGCACTGGGCGGCGGGCTGGTGCTGGACGGCAGCTATTATCGCGGGGCGCAGGGGCGATCGGGCGAGCTGGGCTTCCTGCTGGGCAGCGACGGCAAGGGCGGGCAGGCGCAGATCCAGCATACCGTGTCGCTGTCGGGGCTGTCGCACCCGCTGCGCGATGCGGGCTTCACCCTGGCCGACATGCTGGGCGGACGCAGCGACGATCCGGCGCTGCTGGCGGTGGTCGACAGCTGGATCGATGCGTCGGTCGAACGGCTGGTCGAACCGCTGGTCGCGATCAACTGCCTGATCAATCCGGCGGCGGTGTTCGTCGGCGGACGGCTGCCCGGCGGGCATGTCGATACGCTGGCCGAGCGGCTGAACGCGCGAATGGCGACGGTCGGCAATGTGCCCGCCCTTGCCCCGGTGCGCCGCGCGATGCTGGCGGAGGATGCCCCGGCGGTCGGTGCGGCGATCCTGCCGTTCAGCCATTTCCTGCTGCCGAGCGCCACCGCCCTGTGGAAGGCCGAGGAGGCCGGCTGAGCGATCAGCCGCTGGTCGGTCGCCGCGGCGGGCAGGGAGCGGCGGGCGTCGCCCCGCCCTTGAACGCGGCGACCAGCGCCAGTTCGAAACGGGTCCCGCATCCGGTGGCGGGTGCGGGCGCAGGGTCGGGTGACAGGGGATCGTTCCGCATGGCGTCGCCTCCGTGATCGGACCAGTATCGCCGGGCATGGTTAATTCGCAGTTAGCGATAAGAGAGGGAATATGATCGTACGTATCGGTGCCATGGGTGGCATGATCGCCGCCGCCGCGATGAGCGTCACCGCGCCGGCCGTCGCCGCGCCGCAACCCTCGGCGGCGATCGAGGCGCTGGTCGACCGGTTCGATGCCGCTCGCGCGGCGTTCGACCCCGACGCCCTCGCCGCCACGCTGGCGGACGACTATGTCGAGATTTCGCCGGTCGGCACGGTCGATTCCCGCGCCGAGGTGCTGGGCTTCTATGCGCCCGACAAGCGCCACCCCGCCCCGCCGATGCGCCATGACGAACGGGTCGTGCGGGTGAGCGGCAACACCGCATCCGTGACCGAACGCAAGGCGATCACGCTGCCGAACGGCACGGCGCGGGCGATCCGCGTCGGCTATGTCGCGCGGCGCACAGGGAATGGGTGGCGGCTGGTATCGGCGCAATATACCCCGATTCCGCCGGCCCGCTGAGCACCCGGTCGCGCCTAGGAGCACGCAATTAGAATTTCAATTTGCTCTTTTCCCCGAATCCTGCGACGCTGAATCGATATTCACAAGTAAAACGGGTTTTGGGGGATGAACATGACTTTCGATCCGGCGGAACGGGGCAGGCATGGCGCGTTGCCGCTGGCCGGGATCGAACTGGGCGGGACCAAGTGCGTCTGCACGCTGGCGCACGGACCCGACGCCATCCTGGCGCAGGAAACCGTACCGACCGAACATCCCGCCGTCACCCTGCCGGCGATTGCTGCTATCCTGCAAAAGTGGTGGGACGCCGGGGGGTTCGCCGCACTGGGCATCGCCAGCTTCGGCCCGGTCGATCTCGATCCGTCCTCGCCGACCTGGGGCCATATCCTCGCCACGACCAAACCCGACTGGCCGATGACCGATGTCGCCGGTGCGTTGTCGAGCCGGTGCGACGTGCCGGTCGCGTTCGATACCGATGTCAACGGTGCGGCCTTTGCCGAGGTGCTGTGGGGCTGTGCCAAGGGGCTGGACGATTTCGCCTATGTCACGATCGGCACCGGGGTCGGGGTCGGGTTGCTCGTCAACGGCAAGCCGACGCGCGGGATCGGCCATGCCGAGATCGGCCATCTGCGCGTGCCGCGCCTGGCCACCGACACGCTGCCCAGCGGCTGCCCGTTCCATGACGATTGCGTCGAGGGGCTGGCATCGGGCACGGGCATCAAGGCGGCGCTGGGCGATGTCCATGTGTCCACGCTGGCGAACGATCATCCGGTGTGGGACCGGGTCGAGTCGGCGATCACCGCAATGTGCCATGCGATGGTGTGCACCACGGGGCCGAAGCGGATCGCGATCGGCGGCGGGGTGATGAACAAGCAGCCGCATCTGCTGGCGCGGATCGAACCGGCGCTGCGGGCGAGCATCAACGGCTATCTGCCGCTGCCCGAGCGCGACTATGTCGTCGCCCCGGCGCTGGGCGATCAGGCCGGGCCGATGGGGTCGATCGCGCTGGCGCAGGTGGCACTGGCGGAGCGGGTGGCGGCGTAGGGCTGGCCTCTCGGAATAAGCGACGTCACCCCGGACTTGATCCGGGGTCCCGCTTATCATCGACGGAAAGAAGCGGGACCCCGGGTCAAGCCCGGGGTGACGATAGGGTAGAGTTCTATCGCTGCATCGACACCCGGTTGCCCGCCCCGGCGACACTGACGCGCGCCTTGCTGCCATCAGGGGTGCGGTAGAGGACGGTGTTGCTGGCCCCGGCGATCCTGACCGAGGCGCGCGGGGCGAGGTCGATCGTCACGCGGTTACCGGCCCCTTCGATCACCAGCGCGCTGCACCGGCCGGTGATCATCATGGTATTGCCCGCCCCCTCGACGGTGGCGACGCCGCCGCCGCAGTCGAGTTCCTGCGTCGCTCCCGCCCCTTCCTGACGGACCTGTGCCGGCAGCGTGGCGGGCAGTACGAGGGCGGACAACAACAGCGCGGCGCGAACGGCCATGATCTCTCTCCCGGGACAATCAGGCGGTTAGCCTAACCGGATCAGGGGTAGGAAACCATGGTCGCTGCGACGATCAGTGAAGGCTCTTGGCCGAAGCGGCGTTGCGTGGGGGCGTGCGGCCGGCGGCGATGGCGAAGGCGCACAAGGCGGCATAGCAGAGCGCCGGCACGACGAACGCCGCGCCATGGCCGAGCGCACCCGACACCAGCCCGACGATCAGCGGGATCACCGCCCCGCCGAAGATCGCGGTGCAGAGCAGCCCCGAGGTTGCCGCCTCGCTGGCGGTCGAGCGTTCGAGGGTCAGGGTGAAGATGACCGGGAACATGATCGAGTTGAACAGGCCGATGGCCAGCGCCACGAAGCCCGCCCCGACCCCGCCGACGAACGCGACATAGAGGCACATGGCGACGGCGATACCAGTGAACAGCGCCAGCAGCTTGTGCGCCTTGACCTGCGACAGCAGCACCGACCCGATCGCGCGGCCGACCATCGCGCCCAGCCAGTAGAAGGCGACCGCCTTGCCGGCTTCCTGCAACGACACGCCGGGCACGCCGTCGCTGCCCATGGCGAGGCCCAGCAGCGGCACGCCGAACGCGGCGTCCGAAGCGGCCCAGGCATCGGCGTTGAGGAACAGCGCCATCTGCGTGCCGATGGCGACTTCGGCGCCGACATAGATGAAGATCGCGGCGGCGCCGAGCACCGCCCAGCGCGACGAGAAGGCGTCGCGCAGCAGCGCGGCAGGCGACGGGGTGTTCGCAGGCGCTTCCGGCACGGCGGCCGACACAACCTTGCGGCTGAGGAAGAAGAACACTGCCAGTGCGGCGATCAGCCCGGCGATCCAGAAATAGGCCCGGTCGATCCCGGCCAGCGCGCCGGCGCGCACCGCTTCGGTCAGCACCGTGCCGTCCTTTACCTCGACCCCTTCGAGGAACAGGCTCGCGCCGAGCAGGGGCCCCAGGAAGGTGCCGAACGAGTTGAACGTCTGGCTGAGCGTCAGGCGGAAATGGCTGAGCTTGGGGTCACCCAGCGCGGCGGCCAGCGGGTTCGCCGCGACCTGCAGGATGGTGATGCCCGAGGCGAGGATGAACAGGCCGAGCAGCACGATCGGGAAGACGGCGAGGTTCGCCGCGACCAGCATCGTCAGGCAGCCGACGACCATGGTGATGAGCGCGAACAGGATCGAGGGCACCGCCTTCAACCGGCCGAGCAGGATCGCGGCGGGCATCGAGACGAGGCCATAGGCGAGAAAGAAGGCCGATGCGGCGAACTGCGCCTCGAAATCGGACAGGGTGAAGATGCCCTTCACCGCCGCGACCAGTGGGTCGATCAGCGATGTGATGAAGCCCCATGCGAAGAACAGTGTCGTGACGGCGGCGAATGCCAGCCCGGTGGTGGCGGAACCCGCCCGTGTCTGTGCCAAAAGCGGCCTCCCCAACTCGGTCCTTGTCGGACTAATTCGACAATTTGCTTGCGATATTGGTCCGGTCGCCGAGCAGGCGGGCGATGTCAAGGAATTGGTAAGGATTGGGAGGTTCGAGGAACCATCGCCCCCGCCCCAGCGTCACCCCAGCGAAGGCGGGGGTATCCGGCGGCGAGGAGTGCGCTCCATAACCGGGAGATCCCAGCCTGCGCCGGGATGACGAATTTGGCAACTTCAGCCCAGCCGCGCCACCATGCCCGCCGCCAGTTCCGACAGGGTATCGTCACGCGCGCCCATCATGACGATGCGGTCGCCGGGGCGGGCCTGTTCGACGAGGAACGCCGCCGCTGCGTCGCGATCGGCGATGTGGCGCGCCGGGGCGCCGAGTGCCGTCAGGTCGGCGACGATGTCTGCGCTGGTCACTTCGCGGGTGACCGTCCCGCCGCGATAGACCGGATCGGGGAGCACCAGCAGGTCGTCGGCCACCAGCCGATCGGCGAACATCGCCACCAGTTCGCGCCGCATGACCTTCAGCGGGCCATAGCCGTGCGGCTGGAAGAACAGCAGCAGCCGGCCCGGCGCGCTGCGCAACGTGGCGATGGTCGCGGCGATCTTGTCCGGGTTGTGGCCGAAATCGTCGATGACGGCGACGCCGCCGGCCTGCCCCACCAGTTCGAAGCGGCGCTTGAGACCGGAAAAGCCGGCGATCGCCCGCGCCGCATCGGCGATCGGCACCCCGACCGCCGCCACGGCGCCGATCGCCGCCAGCGCATTGGCGACGTTGTGCCGCCCCGGTACAGCGAGGGCGACGGGATAGGTCGCTCCGTCCGCCGCCAGTTCGAACCGGCTGGCAAAGGGATCGAGCACCAGCGCGCGGGCGGCAAGATCCGCATCGCCCTCCACCGCGAAGGTCGTGCGCTTGTCCGCCGGGATCGTCGCCGCCAGCGCCGCCGCCTCGGCATCGCCGACATTGACGACCACCCGCCCCGCCCGCTCGGCGAATCCGCCGAACAGCGCGCGCAGTTCGTCGAGCGATTTGTGGTCGAGGCTGACATTGTTCAGCACCGCGACGTGCGGTCGGTAATAGGCGATAGAGCCGTCGCTCTCGTCCACCTCGCTGACGAACGCATCGCCCTGCCCGACCAGGGCGCTGGCGAAGGGGCGGTCGGGCGCGGCGAAGTCCTTCATCACCGCGCCGTTCATCACCGTCGGATCGCGGCCTAGCGCGTGGAGGATGAAGCCGATCATGCCGGTGACGGTCGACTTGCCGCTGGTGCCCGCGACCCCGATGGACAGCGTTGCTGCATTGAACAGTTCGGCGAGCAGTTCGGCCCGGCCCATCCGCTTCGCGCCGACGCGGTCGGCGGCGACGATGTCGGCGACGGTCGGTTCGATCGCGGCGGAGGCGATAACGATCTGCTCGGCCGACGCGATGCCGCTGCCATCCTGCGGGTAGAGCGCGATGCCAAGGGCACGCAGGGCATCGAACTTGGCGGGCAGGCTCGCCTGGTCGAGGCTGCGGTCGGAGCCGGCGACGGTCGCGCCGCGCCCGGCGAGGATCATGGCGAGGGGCATCATGCCCGACCCGCCGATCCCGACGAGGAAGAAGGATTTGCCGTACAGCATCGCGTGGCGCTATCGGGGTTGGTCCTGAGTGGCAAGCGGGGTTGCGTGATGCGTATCGGAGTCGTGGCACCGGCACGGCGGGTGGATGAGGAACAGATGGCCCGGACTCAGGGCTATGCCGCTCTCACCTATCCGACGCTCGACCTGGTCGTGCATCCGCAATGCTTCCTCGATGTCGGGCATTTCGCCGGGACCGACGAACAGCGTGCCGCCGCCTTTCTCGAATTCGCGAACGATCCGGGCTTCGACGCGATCTGGTTCGCGCGCGGCGGGTACGGGTCGAACCGCATCCTCGACACGGTGATGCCGCAGCTCAATCGCGCCGCGGCGGCGAAGAGCTATCTCGGCTTTTCCGACATGGGGTTCCTGCTCGGCGCGCTCTATGCCCGGCGGATCGGGCGGCCGGTCCATGGCCCGATGGCGGCGCAGGTCGGTAAGGCCGGCGGCACCAACAGCGCGGCGCGAGCGCTGGCGTGGCTGGTCAATCGCGACCGCACGATGCTGGCCCCGGAGCTCGACGGAAGGCCGACCGTCGCGTTCAACCTTGTCATCTTGTGCGCGTTGATCGGTACGCCGTGGCTGCCCGACCTGACCGACCATGTCGTGATCGTCGAGGAAGTCGGCGAGGATCTGTACCGCATCGACCGGCTGTTGTGGCAGCTGAGCGAGGCGACGCAATTGAAGGGCATCGCCGGCATCCGGCTGGGCGCGGTGACTGACCGCCATCCCGACGATACGGGGTTCGGCGAGACCGAGGAACAGATCGCCGCCAAATGGGCTCGGGCGATGGGCGTGCCGTATCTGGGGCGGGCGCATGTCGGCCATTATGCCGATAACATGGTGGTGCCGTTCGGGGTGGCGTGACGGGTTACCAGTTCGGCGGCTTATGAATCGTGTCGGTCGGCGTCGCCACCGGGTCGCTCAACTGCGAACTGGCGAGCAGATGTACGCGCGGATCGATCTTGAAATCAGCCAGTGCCTTGAGTTCGATGCTGCCCTTTGGCCGCGGCGGCACCAGTCCGACCACCGTACCGCAGTCAGCCTTCGCCATGCGGATCGGCGTGAGCAGGTCGGAATCGTTAGAGACGATTACTGCGCATTGGCAGTGCCCTGATAGGCATCACGCAGCAGATGCGCGGCGAGGTTCACGTCCGACCCCTTTTCCTCGCTCTTGTAGGTCCAAGCTTTTACGGGGTTACCGGCCGGATCGAGCTGGAGGACCGGCTTTCCGCCCATGCGCCGATAGCGACCGGTCGCGGGATCGGTTTCCACCATCACCTGACTGACGACCGAACTCATGAACGTCCCCAGATGCACTTCGACTCTGGGCAGTGAACGCAGCGCCTGAAGATACGCGAACTGGCGGGTCGGCTGGTCGGGGTCCTGCGGACGCGCATCGACCTGTGCCGTAAAGTAATGGATCTTGGTGACGCTGTTGCGCGGCAGCAGCTGATCGCACCAACGCTCCAGATCGAGCCATCTGTACGGCGTGCCTTTCAGCAGCCCATAATAGAGGTTGAACCCGTCGATATAGACATGGGTGTTCAAGGCGCCTGCCCTACAAAGAGCAACGGCGGGCTTTTGGCCCGCCGTGCGCCCGACGGCCGAAGCTCATCAGGGGAGTAATATTTTCTTATTAAGATAAAACATCGCGAATTGCAAAATCGCTCCTACTCCCCGAACGTCCGCGGCGCGGGGCTCACCGTCACCGCACCTCCCGTCCGCACCTCCTGCACCTCCAGCGCGCGTTCAGCCACGCCGTCGCGGCCGAAGCGGAAGGCGCCGTCGAGCCCCGCGAAGCCGTCCTCGGCACGCAACCGGCTTTCGGGAAAGTCGCGGCCGATTGCCCAGTCGCGGGCGATGCGGACGGTCAGCAGCACCGAATCATAGCCCAGACTCGACAGGCGGTATGGCGCGGCGTTGAAGCGGGCGCGGTATTTGGTCACGAACTGGCGATACAGGCCGTTCGAGACGCTGGCATACCAGGCGCCATTCAGCGCCGGCATCGATCCCAGGCCGGTTTCGGTGTTCCACAATTCGGTGCCAAGCACCTTGGCCGAACGGCTGGTCGACCGGCGGATCGCGGGCACTGCCAGCGCCGCCTGCCCTGCCTGATCGGCGATCAGGATCGCTTCGTAGGGCGAGGTCTTCGGCAGCTTCGCGACCGCCGCCGCGATCCCGCCCCGGGCATAGGTCTGGATCGAGACGACCTGTCCGCCGGCCTGCTCGACGGCGCGGAGGAAGCTGGTCGAGGCGCGCTGGCCATAGACGCCGGCAGGCACGAGGCCGGCGAACTGGGTCATGCCGTTGGTGCGGGCATAGCCGACGACCCGGTCGATCGACTGCGCCGGGGTATAGCCCAGCAGATAGGCACCGCCCCCGGCAACCGACACGTCGTTCGAATAGCTGATGACCGGCACCTTCGCCCCGCGGGCGATCGGGGCCACCGCGCGCACGTCGTCGGCGAGCAGCGGCCCCAGGATCAGCCGGTTGCCCTCCGCAATCGCGCGCTGCGCGGCGGCGGCGGCGCCGAGCGCGGTGTCATAGGTAGTGATTCGCACCCGTTCGCTGCGCGTGTCGAGCAGCGCCAGCTGCGTCGCATTGGCGATCGAGCGCCCGACCCCGCCATTGGGACCGCTGAGCGGTACCAGCAGCGCGACGCGGTGACGCTGATTATCCTCGGGAATGCCGCCGGTGACCGGGCCGGGCCGGGTCGGCTGCGGGCGGGTGGTGGTGGGCGGCGCCTGTTCGACCGGCCCCTTGGGAACGATGGTCGCGCACCCCGCGAGCAATGCCGCGCCGATCAGCGCCGTGGCGCGCGCGATGTGGTGCCGCCATTGCCGTGGCGCTATCGTGTCTGCCATGGACCTACCCCTGATGACCGAAAAACTTGTCCCCGGCCTCTACATCGTCGCGACCCCGATCGGCAATCTCGCTGACCTAACTATCCGTGCCGCCGATATTTTATCGCGCGCCGATGTGATCGCGGTCGAGGACAGCCGGGTAACGGCGGGGCTGTTGCGCCATATCGGGGTCAAGCGGCCGATGATCCCCTATCACGACCATAATGCCGAGGGGATGCGCCCGGGGCTGATCGCGCGGATGGCGAGTGAGGCGGTGGCGCTGGTGTCCGATGCGGGGACGCCGCTGATCTCCGATCCCGGCTACAAGCTGGTGCGCGATGCGCGGGCGGCGGGGCATGTCGTCGTCACCATTCCGGGTCCGTGCGCGGCGATCGCGGCGCTGACGCTGGCGGGCCTGCCGACCGACCGGTTCCTGTTCGCCGGCTTCCTGCCGTCCAAGGTGCATGCCCGGGCGGAGGCGATTGCCGAGATCGCCGGCGTCCGCGCGACCCTGGTCTTCTATGAAAGCGGGCAGCGATTGTCGGCGACGCTCGCCGCGCTGGCGGAAGGGCTGGGCGAGCGCGAATGCGGCGTCGCGCGCGAGATCACCAAGCGGTTCGAGGAGTGCGTGACCGGCACATTGTCGGCGCTGGCGGAGCGCTATGCCGATGCGCCGCCCAAGGGCGAGATCGTGATCGTAGTCGCCCCGCCCGGAGCCCCGGCGCCCGCGACGCAGGACGATGCCGACACGGCGCTGCGCGAGGCGCTGACCCGGCTGCCCACGTCGAAGGCGGCGGGCGAAGTGGCCAAGGCGTTGGGGCTGGACCGGCGCGAGCTGTACGCGCGGGCGATGGCGATGAAGGGGGAGTAGGGCGGACCGGTCCGCCATCCTTACGTAACCCCGGACCGGGTTTACGCCGCGATATTGCGCAGCGCGGTCATCTGGGTCGGGCGAACCGCATGGTTGATCGGCAGCGTATCGCCGCAGCAGGCACATTCGGCGATGATCCGCCCGACGAACCATTGCGACGCCCCGCAGGTCGGGCAATGGTTGCGACCATGCAGCGCGTAGAGGGGCACGCGGGTCGGCATCAAGGCGGTTCGTTCCACGGCAGTCTCCCTGTTGAAAAGGGAACGCCACCACCGCGCCACGGTTCCGTTACGAAGGGTACCAAAGACCGACGAGGACACGAAAGGTTCCAGACTGCAAGCGGCGACAGGCCATACCCGCCACCGGTCCGCCGCAGTTCCCGGTCAGGCCGGCGCGCGTTCGTCCAACAGCGTGTGCGCGTCAAGTCCCAGCAGGTCAATATGCGCGCGAATCCGTGGCCAATGCCCGCTCAGGAAGCGTTCGCGCTCCGCCATGCGCAACCGCTCCACGGCGCCGGGCAACACGAACATGCCGACGCCGCGCCGGACCTCGACATAGCCATCGTCCTGAAAGGTCTGGTACGCCTTGGCGACGGTCAGCGGGTTGGCGCCATGTTCGGCGGCAAAGGCGCGGACCGACGGCAACTGGTCCCCCGTGCGATATTCCCCGCGCAGGATCGCGGCGGCGATCAACGCGCGCAGGCGCAGATATACGGGCGTGTCCTCATGATCGATCGCTGTCATGCTGACTTAATACAGCAAGCGGCAAAAATGTCCATCATTCAACCGGACCATCGCGTACCGATGCGTGCCGGGTCGGGACGCGGCCGTTCGTCGAGCGGCCGGCCGGGCGAACCGATGAAAACGAAGCCGGCGATGCGGTCGTTCGCTCCCCCGAAGGCATCGCGCACCCGGTCGCTGAACGCCATCCATCCCGTCAGCCAGCTGGCGACATAGCCCATGGCGTGCGCGGCATGGAGCAGGTTCATCGTCGCCGCCCCGGCCGACAGTTCCTGTTCCCAGCGCGGGATATGGCTGTCGACCGGCGCGGACAGGACGACGATCAGCGCCTCGCCCTCATGCGCGAAGCGGTCGCAGGCTTCGAGATGCGCTTCGGTCGCCTTGGGATTCTCCACCACCTGCGCCTCGCGCAGCAAGGCTGCGAACGCCGCGCGCTTGTCCTGCGGCACCACGACGAAGCGCCACGGGGCGAGCTTGCCATGGTCGGGCGTGCGCGCGGCGATCGCGATCATCGCATCGATCTCGGCATCGCCCGGCCCCGGTGCGACCATGTCGCGCGGCTTGCCCGAACGGCGGGTGCGCAGATAGTCGAGCAGCGTGGAGCGGTCGTTGAAGGTCATGGGCCGCGATGTAGTCGCCGCGGCACGGCAGGCCAAGCATCGTCACATTCGCAACAATCTCGCTTGGCATCGCGATTTTCGCCGTTAGGCTCGCTCAATCCGCGTGCCCCGCCCATAAGAGGCGACGGGCGCGCCAGTTTTTTGCGGGGGATGCATCCTTGTTCGGCCTACCCATCATTCCATCGATCGCAGCGGGGTTCCTGATCCTGCTGTTGCTGCTGGGCGGCGTCGCCGCGGCCAGCAAGGGCGAAGAATTCGCCGGCCATCCCAAGGGGCTGTACGTCCTGTTCTTCGCCGAGATGTGGGAGCGCTTTTCCTATTACGGCATGCGCGCGTTGCTGATCTTCTACCTGACGAAGCACTGGCTGTTCGGCGACGGCGAATCCAACCTGATCTACGGCGCCTATACCTCGCTGGTGTACATCACGCCGGTGCTGGGCGGCTATCTCGCCGACCGCTATCTGGGACAGCGCAAGGCGGTGCTGTTCGGCGCGGTGATCCTGACCATCGGCCATCTGCTGATGGCGTTCGAGGGACAGACCGGCATCACCGATCCGATCGTCAAGCAGGCCGATCCCGCGATCAACGTGTTCTGGGCGGCGCTGGCCTGCATCATCGTCGGGTCGGGCTTCCTGAAGGCGAACATCTCGGTGATCGTCGGGCAGCTCTACAGCCGCACCGATCTGCGCCGCGACGGGGCCTACACCATCTTCTATGTCGGGATTAACGTCGGCGCGGCGCTGGGCGTGATCTTTGCCGGTTTCCTCGGGGAAACCTATGGCTGGGCGTACGGCTTCGGCGCGGCGGGCATCGGCATGCTGCTCGGCCTGATCGTGTTCGTGCTGGGCAAGCCGCTGCTGAAGGGTCAGGGCGAGGCCCCGCGCCCGCTGTCCAAGGGCACCGAATGGGGGCTGTACGGCCTTGGCGTCGCGTCGATCGGTGTGATCTGGGCACTGATCCAGTATCAGTCGGTGATCGAGACGCTGCTCATCATCTCGGGCGTCGCGCTGCTCGGCTATGTGCTGTTCGAATCGTTCAAGCTGCCCAAGGAACCGCGCGAGCGGATGTTCGCCATCCTGTTCCTGATCGCGCTGAACCCGGTGTTCTGGGGCCTGTTCGAACAGGCGGGCGGCTCGCTGAACCTCTATACCGACCGCTATGTCGATCGCGGCGGGGTGCCCGCCTCGTTGTTCCAGTCGATCAACGCGATCTACATCGTGCTGCTCGGCCCGATCTTCGCGGCGTTGTGGGTGGCGCTGGCCAAGCGCAATCTCGAACCCTCCGCCCCGGCCAAGTTCGCGCTGGCGTTGCTGCAGGTCGGCTTCTCGTTCCTGCTATTCGTGTGGGGCGCCAGGACCGTCGGCCCGGAAATCGCGACGCCGGTGCTGTTCGTCTTCCTGATCTATTTCTTCCAGACGACCGGCGAGCTGTGCCTGTCGCCCGTCGGCCTGTCGGCGATGAACCGGCTGGCGCCCAAGCACCTCGCGTCGCTGATCATGGGTGCGTGGTTCTACATGACGGCGGTCGGCAATTTCGTGGCCGGCAAGATCGGTGAGGCGACCGGCGGCCATGACGGCGAAATGACCAAGGAAGGCACGTTGTCGGTCTATAACAGCATCGGGTGGTGGACGATCGGCATCGGCGTGGTCGTGCTGCTGCTCTCCCCTATCGTGAAGCGGTGGATGCACCTCGACACGCTGGCCGACGATGCCGACCACAGCCTCGCGGGCCAGGCCGAGATCGGCGAGCCGAAGGCGGCGGGTGTGGATGTGTGGAAGGAAGAGAAATAGGGCAGTCGACAAGCTGATCAGTTCCTGGCGGGGTGTTGCTGCATTGCAGCAGCATCCCGCTCGTGCTATCCGCCCGCCATTCCGGGGGGATAGCAGATGATTAAGTATCGCGAGGATATCGATGGTCTACGGGCAATCGCGGTCCTGCTGGTAATCGCGTTCCACTGCGGCTTCGCGCGCTTCATTCCTGGGGGCTATGTCGGCGTCGACGTATTTTTCGTCATCTCCGGCTATCTCATTACCAAGATCATTTTTACCGATGCGCAGGCGGGGCGGTTTAGGGTCAGGACCCATTGATGTGAGCGTCGCGATCTGATTCAGGCTCCGCGAGGAGACCGGAATGAGTGACCTGTTTTGGCTGACGGATGAGCAGATTGAGCGGCTGCGGCCGTTCTTTCCCAAGAG